>CAJXDX010000171.1 GCA_913052275.1 uncultured Pseudomonadota bacterium
ATGATTTTCATGGCACCCAAAACAGCGGCAGCACCGCACATATCGAACTTCATTTCGTCCATATTTTTCCCGGGTTTAAGGGATATTCCTCCGGAATCAAATGTTACTCCTTTTCCAACCAGTGCAACTGTTTGTTTTGCTTTCTGATGAAAATATTCCATCAGGATTAACTTGGCCGGTTCACGAGAGCCTTGAGATACACCCAGCAGCATTTCCATGCCAAGCTTTTTCATTTGTTTTTCTTCCAATACTGTACATTCCATTTTATGCTGCCTTGCAATATTTTCGGCTGTAGATGCCAGATCCTTTGGTTTCAGATCATTAGCAGGAGTGTTACCAAGGTTTCTCGCCAAATTTGTCCCATCTGCCCTCATTTTGCCTGTTTTTAATGCTTTCCGAGTGGTAATTTTTTCTGGATCACAACATTGAATTTTAATTGATTCCAATTTTGTTTTTTCATCCTGTGATTCCTTATATTGATTAAACTGATATGAACCAAGCGTCAGGCCCTCAGTCAGAACCTGACCAACATCTGTTTCAGATACTTTTTGGAGATGGGAAGTTATTGCAATTCCAATTTTTTTAGCTTTCAGGGAAGTAAGCATTTTCCCGGCTTTGCCTGCAGCTCGTCTGAGTGTTTCTGAATTCATTTCATCTTTTTTACCTACTCCAACTGCTAAAATTTGTGGGATATTTGCATGTCCTGAAAACAATTGCTGGCAATTGTCTTTTTTGCCTGTGAAAACTTTCAGTTTAAGAGAGGTATTTAGGTTTTTTTTCAAAGCATTGGGAAAGGAGTTTAGTCCGCTTCCAGTAAGGTCTGAATCTTCAAAGATAAACACAATTATTGCGTCAAGTTTTTGATTTGAAAGGGAATTATTGCTGTATTCGATTGTTAGTTTCATTTTGAAATTCTTTCAAAAATAGTTTAAGCAGAAAACAATATCAGTTTCTTTCTGCAAGGGTAAAATGGGAGAATATTTGGTTACCACCTTACAGAGCCTGCTCAGAAACAGACAAGACATTAGTAGTAATGACAGTAGCTCATCTCCAAAGTGAGCGTGATCTGCGAATCATTCCATTAAGATATTCCAAATTTATTTTTAGAAATATTAAATGCTTATATGCAGACCAGGTGACTACCGAAAAGCAAATTATCAGCAGAGTAATTGTCATAATTATCTCACAAAAAACATTGAAAATATTTACGTCAACTTGCTTAGGATTGAGTTATTAAACAGCATGAAGACCCAAAGCATTACGATACCGGAGTTCAGGATTACTTTTTACTTATACCCGATTGGTACCCTTAAATCAATTATACAAGTTAGTTGTAAATGGATAAAAATTGCATATACAAATTTGACCAAAAAAAGTTCTGCAATTAACCATTTTTTCTCAATCCCTCCTCTATAATACCATTCTTTTGATTCATGTTTAAGAACTCGGAATTATTAATATTAAAGATCATATTTCTGGCCAACCTGCTAATGCTTACAATTCAAGTAAATATCTCAGCGGGTGAGGATGAGTTAGCCTTAACATATAACTGGATACCGCAGTATTATGGAAAAATTGAAGGAGACAGCAAGCTGCTTTATACACGCAGCTTTAGTCGCAGTCAGCTGCGCTTCGTGGATATTGACAATGATGATGACAGTGATTTATTTGTGGGAAAAGCGGACGGAAGACTTGCATTTTTTCTTAATCAAGGCAGCAGCATCACTCCGCTGTTCAAATTAATCACCGAAGATTATGAGGTTTTTCACTCAGGTGTTGATGAGCAAAGCAATCCTGCACTGTTTCGTACTGTGCTTGATGTAGGAGAAAATGCAGCTCCAGATTTTGTTGACATAGACAATGATGGTGATCTGGATATGTTTATTGGTTCCCAGGATGGACATATATTCCATTATGAAAATCGAGGCAACCGGCTAAGTCCGAAATTTTTTCGTAAAACTCCGATATACATGGGATTGAAATTTGTGGGAAACAGTGTTCCGCGCTTTGCTGACATAAATGGTGATCGTGCATTTGATTTGATTGTTGGAACCAGGTCGGGAAAAATCCACGTATTTTTTAATTCAGGAATGTCCGAAGAAGCAATATTTTGTGAAGAATTTGACGTCGTAAATCCACCAGATGACCGCTGCAAATATCAACCTGAGATTGTGGCAGACATATTACCACAGGTGGATGCTGTACCTGAACTGGTGGACTGGGACCGTGATGGAGACCTGGACTTGGTTGCTGGTAAATCAGATGGAAAGATAAACTTTTATCTTAACATTGGAGACCGTTATGCTCCAGACTGGAACTTAAAGTCAAATCATTTTCAGTTTATAGACGCTGGCGGATTTGTTGCCCCTACATTTTATGATTTAAATCATGACAATTACCCTGAATTGTTTTTGGGTACAGCAACTTCCAGGATAATCTATTATGAAAACCATGAAATTCTGACAAGCATGTTAAGTAAAATAAAATCTATTGATCCAGAATCTTTTGATAAAACGGATTCAGTGGAAAGAATCCTTTCCAGTGCGTGTAAAGAATTGAATGGATTACCTGAATGCCTAACTGAACTTTCAAAGGCTTTTGGCGTACCAGAAGGGCAAAAGATCGAGAAGTTGGATCAGTTTAATCCCTATATTTTACGTCGAGACCTGAGCATTGATTCAATTATGGAAGAAGTTGCAGATTCTCAGGAAAATGATGCTGCAGCAAATCAAAATGAACTCAACACTCCGGGTCAGGAAAATGTTGTAATAGAACAAGATTCCCAGGAAGAAGGGGCTGAAGATGGAGAAGGGCAAAATAAAAGCATTGATAAATTAAAAAAACAAGGAATTATTACACGAAACCAACTATGGCTTTCGTCAAGAAACTATTTGAAGATAGAAAATCTTGTTGGCAGAGATCGTCATGTGTTTGTCACTAGTGGAGACTGGAACAAGGATGGGCGCAAAGACATTTTGCTCGGCAGCCGCACTGGAGAGATATACGCTTTTGAGAATCGTACAGATAAAGGTACAGATTGGTTCCAGATAAAATTTCCATCTTTGAAAAAGAATAAGAGAAATTACAGCGCACCTGTTTTATCTGATATAGACGGCGATGGTGATTTAGACATTATCAGCGGAAACCGGAATGGCAAGATAGAATGGCTATTGAATCGCGGGACTGATAAAAAACCTGAATGGATTATACACGATCTGAATGTGTCTCAAATTGATGTAGGAAGTTTCAGCAAACCTCTGTTGAATGATATGGATGGTGATGAAGATCTGGATTTGCTGATAGGAAATAGTAAAGGATTGATTATTTACTATGAAAATCAAGGAGATAAAAGCGAGCCACATTTTGTTCTGCGCAATACACGTATTTCCGGGATTCAAATGAAAGGTAATTCCTCTCCGGCATTCTGGACCTGGAACCAGGATGAAAATCCGGACCTGATTGTTGGAGGGCGTGAAGGGTTCTTGAGTCTGGTTAGTCATTTGCCACCTAAAAGATTACCTGCATTGCGAGGCTGGACTCTTGAAGCAACACATTGGCAGAAAATTAAGTCTGCTGGATATAGTGCACCACATTTTTCCGACTTAGATGGAGATAACAAATCGGATATGCTGATTGGAGATGAACAAGGTAATTTACGCTACTGGATAAATGGAGGTCCAAGCATAAAAAAAGAAGAACAACAGGAAACAAAGCAAATACTTGTTGAAAATACTTTGGAGGATGAGGATCAGGAAGTAGAGCGTTCAGATTCTTTAAATCAGCTTGAAACAACGGAAGCAGAACAAATTCCGTTAAAAAATGAACCAATTGAACCGATATTCGAATTTGTCACATCAAAATATGGGAATCTGGATCTTGGCCGTCGAGCTTTCCCGGCGTTTATAGATGTTGACGGGGATGGATTTCTTGATTTAATTGCGGGCAATCATGAAGGAGAATTAAGATATTACCGCAGTGATCACAGTTCAGGAAGTGTACAATGGATTCTGG
>CAJXDX010000172.1 GCA_913052275.1 uncultured Pseudomonadota bacterium
AAAGTGGAGCTGAAGAACAAATTCTGGAAATCATTGGTGGCATTCACAAATCACGGCAAAGAGCTATTCCTGCTTCGCTTCTCTACGCAAAACTGCTTTACCAAGACAATCAGCTTGAAGAAGCATCCAAGGTATTAGGTCAAGTAAACATTCCTTCAATTACAAACAAGGATAAAAAAACATACTTTGGAACTAAAGAAAATGGTCCGCACTTGAACGAAAAATGGAGTGAATTGAATCATGCCATTCGATTTTTAATTGCAATCCGCCAAGAACGTTCAGAAGACGCATTGAATGAAGCAAAAACGCTACTGCAGGAAGAAGAAATATTGAACTAACCTCTATATGAAAGTAATTGAGACAGATGGAATTGTTCTCAAAACAATGGATTTTAAGGAAAATGACAGTATCTTGACCTTCCTGACTCCTGAAGCAGGTAAAATAGCAGGAGTTCTACATGGAGGAAAAAGTACCCGCTCAGGAAATTCTGCAAAAACAGAACTGTTTGTAACAAATCATCTTGAGTTTAGTATAAAAACAGGTGCTGAACTTGTCAGGATTCGAAAATGTGAATTACTGGTAAGCCATGCTCAAATACGTCAAAACTACTCAAAATTTCTCCATGCCTGCTATCTCTCTGAATTATTGCTTTTTTGTGAAATTCCTGTGGTTGAATCTGAAGATTATTTTAACCTGCTTAAACGGACAATTTCTCAACTTTCAGAATTTGACAATTGTGCAGAAATAAAACTTAATTTTGAAATGCAATTGCTCAAACTGCTTGGCATCTCACCAAGTTTGATATCATGCACAGTATGTGAAAATTTTTTATGGAAGAGGAATTCAGGAGAATTAATGTCAACTAAATATTCAATCCCATACCAGTTGGACGCAATTCAAGGAGGGATACGCTGCCCAGACTGTTGCATCAATAGTACTTATACTGTTGCTTTGCATCCAGGCAGTCTGTCATTTTTATATAATAGCCAGTCTGGAAGGAAAAATGGATTTAAAATAAAACCAACACAAAATAATTTGAAAGAGCTGGATCAGGCATTAAATTTATATTTTAGTCATTTTTTTGGGCGAAATCTAAAATCATATTCACTACTGAAGGATAACTCATGGAAGAATTAAATTCAGCAACTCTTGGCGGCGGA
Source organism: uncultured Pseudomonadota bacterium (assembly GCA_913052275.1). Classification (GTDB taxonomy): domain Bacteria; phylum SAR324; class SAR324; order SAR324; family NAC60-12; genus Arctic96AD-7. The sequence goes on from CAJXDX010000172.1 coordinate 1,161, forward strand.
TGCTTCTGGTGTTTGGAAGCAGTATACACAAGACTGGAGGGTGTAAATTCTGTTGTCTCTGGCTACGCAGGCGGCAACGTTGAAAATCCTACTTACGAGCAGGTTTGCACTGGAGAAACCTCTCATGCTGAGGTAGTAAAAATAAATTTTGATTCAAAAGAAACAAGTTTCGAGACTTTACTTGAATGGTTTTGGAGATGTCATGACCCTACTACTCTTAATCGCCAGGGAGGTGACATTGGTACACAATATCGTTCTGTAATTTATTATGAAAATGAGAACCAAAAATCGATAGCACACAAGTCAAAAATAGATGCCGACTCTTCAGGTTTCTTTGATAATCCAATAGTTACGGAAATCCATGAACTTGACGTGTTTTACCCGGCAGAAGATTACCACCATGACTATTATAAAAAGAACCCTGATGCAGGTTATTGCACTTATATCATCCGTCCAAAACTTGAAAAATTAAACATGGAATAATTATTTTTAAAAATAAAATTGAGTGCTACTCCTTCTGGTTATATAGGAGTAATCATCAAGTTTATGAACAACTTTATTGATTGATCCATCTGGAAGTTCGGAAATGAAACGAGAACGCTGACTGGCACCCTTGAAATAACTTGAAGATATAAGAGGTGCAGTTAGAAGTAAATGACGTTTAGCTCTTGTCATGGCCACATAAAACAACCTGCGTTCTTCTTCAATTTGCTCCTCTGTCTCCAAGCTACGTTGATGAGGGAACAATCCTTCTGTCAGGCCAATAACAATTACAACATCCCATTCCAGTCCCTTGGCCTGATGAATAGTAGTCAATGTGAGTGCCTCCTGATTATCATGCTGCTCAGATTCCAAATCAGTCAATATGCTTGAACCAACCAATGATAGCTCGTTTAAAAATGTTTCCAGTTTATCATAATTAACTGCAAATTCTTCCAGATAACGAACATCAGTTTCACGCTGCAAGGCATTCTCAAAGCTGCTGAAAAGTACATCCCGATAAAAGTTTTGATAGATAATTCCAATCATATTTGACGGAGATATTTTTCCCTCAAGCATTTTCTGAAAACACTCCTGCAAAACATTCCAACTATGAAGTGCTTTTTTAGGTATCAATTTGTTAAGAGAGTCATTTTCTTTAGTAAGTCTGACAGCCTGCTGATCCAGGAAAACACTGAAAATCCTGAAAGCAGTATTATTACCTATCCCAGGAAGCAGCCGAAGTAAACGCATCCATGAAATTTCATCGAGAGGATTATAAAGAACTTTCAGAAATGCAGTTATGTCTTTTATGTGAGCCTGTTCAAAAAACTTAACCCCTGAATGAATGACAAAAGGAATTCCTGCATGTGTAAGTTTTACTTGAAGAACTGCAGATTGTACATGGTTTCTATAAAGCACACTCATTTCGTTCAAAGGGATCTCCTGGTCCCTGTAGCCTAAAATGCTTTTCAACACCAGCTCTGACTCGTCTTCAGAAGACCAGACATGATGTACTATAGGTTTTTCTCCGACTGGCAGCGAACTAAAGAGGTTTTTTTCAAACTGACGTGTGTTATAATTTATGCTCTGGTTTGCTGCGTCTAATATTTCTGGTGAACTTCGATAATTCTCCTCCATATAGTAAGTCACAGCTTTATATTTTTCCGGGAACTCCAGCATGTTTCCAAAATCAGCTCCGCGCCAGCTGTAAATCGATTGTGCATCATCGCCGACGACCATCAAATTATTTTGTTGACCGGATAGTAATAATAAAATCTCAGCTTGAACCTTGTTAGTATCCTGATACTCGTCCACTAGAATTTGGTTAATTTGCCTGCAAAGAGGAAGTTCCTCCCCATTAACCACAAGCAATTCCAGCCAATTTTCCAAAAGATCATCAAAATCCATAACTTGTCCGCGTTTTTTCTTTTTTCGGTATGCGGCTAATACTTTGATAATTGTTTCAAGGTATTCTTCAAAATGAGGATAATCAGAAAAAATAAGCTGATCCAAGTGGAAATTCCGTTTATGATAAGGTACCGTCAAAATCATATCTTGACTGCCATTACGATTGAACGCCAGAGAAAATAAATTTTGCAAAACTGCAGCTTTAGGAAAGAATTTTCCAGGTTTACCCATTGTTTCTGCAATTGCTGCTTTAATCATGTCTTTCGAATCGGAAGTGTCCAGGATGCTGAAATTATTCTTATAATCCAGTAATTTAGCATGCTGTCTTAAAAAACGGTTGCCCACACTATGGAAAGTTCCGTGTATAATTTTATTTTGATCTGTAGAATTATTAATAGCTCTTCCGACTCTCTGTGTCATTTCGTCAGCCGCTTTGTTGGTAAAGGTAAGCAGAAGTATTGAAGATGCAGGAACACCTGAATGAATAAGTTGTGCTACCCGATGAGTAATAACTCGAGTTTTACCACTACCTGCACCAGCAATTACTAATGCCGGACCATTTTTATGAGCAACAATTCTTTTCTGTGCTTTGTTTAAAGTTTCAATCGAACAATAGGTCATTTTGTTATAAGGCAGATCAATCTTTATTTGTATTAAACAGTATATATTGACACCTTAAATTTTAGCTAAGATATAAAAAAACAAGCAAAATAATTTACATGTTTGCAGAAGAATTCAAACAATTATTTTTTCCATTCCTTGAAGAGGTTAATTTACTGTTCAGCAGAATATTCAACAAAGGAGTGCCAATATCAAATGAAATGACAATCTTTATTTTTGCAGTCTGTATTGCCCTGCTATTTATTTTTATTTTTTCTATGTGGCTTTTGCTTCGCCGCAAATCACGGAATGAAAAAGATCTTGAACAAC
>CAJXDX010000173.1 GCA_913052275.1 uncultured Pseudomonadota bacterium
ATGGTGGAATAGTCCGAATAAAAAGCAGGGTCCTGATGGATTTGTGTCCGGAACATCCCGTCCGGTTCCGGCACATGTTTCAGATGCCCGTCTGTGCTGGATTTCTTCTTTAAAGGCTTCCGTACTGAAAGGATGGTCTCCCGGAAAACCCTGGCATCCGTGTTACCGCAAACCAGCAAGAAGAAATAATTTTTGGCTGTTTCTGGACGCAAGCAGGTCCGCGGGAGTAATCAGCAATGAGTTTTCTACACGATTTCTGGCTGCAGTTCGAAATGCTGTACTTATGCTTGGATCAAAAACTTTCAGCAGCCGTTTTCATGTATTGCTACTTCAAAACGGTCAGGCACGCTGGTGGATCAAGCGTGGCACAGCACAGGCGATACGGAAAACATTAAAGCAGCTGAATGAAGCCTCAGGAAAAAGTCATTTGACGCAGGCACTGAACCAACTTCGCAATGGAATCCAAAAACAAGGAGTTTTATCAGGCGATCGTGTTCTGCTTTGCACTGATGGAATGCTCAGCCCCGAGAGAGGAAAAAGCGTTTCTGAAAGTAAAAAACGATTCCGCAAAGCCCTGCTGAATCTATCTCAAAGAATCCAGACCACACTCTGGCTGCATCCTCGTTTAAAGCGGGGAATGCGGCACTTATTGCCACAACTGGCGGAAGGAACTTCAGTAAGGCTGCTTGCCCTTGACTGAGATGTAAGTCGTGTCGGAAAATAAAAACAAAGGGATTATTGTTGCCGGCATGCACAGCAGCTCCGGAAAAACTGCTGTTACGTCCTTGGTTCTGGCTGCAATGCACAAAAGGGGTTTATCATTCCAGCCTTTCAAAATTGGACCGGATTACATTGATCCTGGTTACCATCTGCATTATTCAGCAAAAAATTCTGTAAATCTGGATCCGTGGATTATGGGTCAGGATCACGTTGTTCAAGCCGCCCGGCAGTTCACGAAAAATGCCTTAGGTGTTGCGGAAGGTGTGATGGGGCTATTTGACGGCTCTGATCCTGAAACTGATGCAGGCAGCACGATGGAAATAGCACGCTGGCTTGGATGGCCTATATTGCTTGTTGTTCCTTGTCAAAATGCCGGGCGCTCAATTACGTCGGCAATTCAGGGCTTTGTAAGAGAAGCAGGCGGTGCAAAACATTTTTCAGGGATAATTTTGAATCAGGTAAACAGTGAAAGTCATGCGGTATATCTGCGAAAAGCCTGTAAATCACTGGAAATTCCGGTTTTGGGAGCATTGCCTGAAATTCCTGCACTGAGTTGGCCGGAGCGTCATTTAGGCTTGCAGCCAGGATTGGAACAAAAACTTCCTGAACCGGAACTGCTGGCGGAATTGGCGGAAAAGCACTTGGAGCTTGATCTGCTTTTTAAAAAATTTCCTTTTCCGAATCCGGCAAAAAAAAATGAGGTGCAAAATAATCAAAAGTTCCGAAAACGAATTGCGGTGGCACAGGATGAAGCATTTCATTTTTATTATTACGCAAACCTGGAATGGCTCCGCCAAAACGGCGCAGAAGTTGTTCCTTTTTCTCCATTGAAGGATAGGCAAATTCCGGAAAATGTAGAAGGACTGATTTTAGGGGGGGGATTCCCGGAAGTATTTGCCGAGGAAATGTCTGCGAATAAAAGCATGCTGGATTCGCTGAAAACATCCGTGGAGTCCGGGCTACCATGTTACGCGGAATGCGGCGGATTAATGGTCATGGCCGAAGGATTGAAACTGCAATCCGGAAAATTATTTCCCATGGCCGGGGTTGTTCCGGGAATTGTAGAAATGACAAAGCAGCTTCAACATTTTGGTTATTGCAAAGTTGAATCGCCCAATTTTGGAGAAATCCGAGGTCATGAATTTCATTATTCTCACTGGACCGAAGAGACTAAACAGGCTAATCTTTGGGAAGTTACCCGTCACTCAACAGGAATATCACGCAGGGAAGGTTACTGTACTTCGAATTTACATGCCTCCTATGTCCATCTCTATTTTCCTCAAGCCTCTTCATTGATACGTGAGATTTTTGATTTGTTCCCGGATTAGAAGCAGAGGGGTTGATTGGAATAGCTATTGAGAAAAAAGTTACGGAGCACTTTAAAGAATTTTTGATCGAACAAGAAAATTTCCCTGATGCTTTTGTACTGATGGGAATTTAACCGGGGACACTTTGTTTAGTTTTTTGAAGTGAGAAATCATCCAGATGATTTTTTTACTTGCCAATTAATCTGGTAAGTTTATACTCGTTTTAGACAAGGTTTTCCGCAAGGACTGAAAGGCCATGTTCCTCGCGGAAAAAAGGGAATCCCGTGCGAATCGGGAGCTATCCTCGTAACTGTGATTGAAAAAATAAAAGCAACAGCCACTGAAAACAACTAGAAAGCATGTTTTTGGGAAGGCGCTTTCATTCATTTTCATGAGTCAGGAGACCTGCCTTGATTTATCCAAGCAGACTATTCGAGGCAAATAGTGATTGGAATCAACAGCTTGCTGTGATGCCATCCTCAGTGTTATTGAGATTGTTGATTATAGATTTTTTGTCTTAATGATAACTGTTCGTCTCTCCTGTTTGCTCCAAGATAATTTCAGCTACTCTCGCTAATATTCAGGTTGTGTGGAGAGTTTCGTATTTGGCGAAGCACAATTGATTCTTTTAAATGGAGATTACCATGACAACTGAAACCCGGATTGCAGGAAAAGCTGCAGCTACGGATGACATTAAAGTCAAAGTTTCGTCTGAACGTATAACTGTAGGAGCGCTGATGCTTGTTGCGGGCACGGTGCTTATTTTTGCAGTCGGTTTCGCGCAGGGTGCAGGCGGATTCCTTCATAATGCCGCCCATGACACACGGCACGCAGTTACTATTCCCTGCCACTAGTTCCAAATCCTGGAGAGTTAGAATGATTTCAAAAGCTGTCATGACAGTGCTGTTGACGGGATTTATTGCTGGCATTTTAGTCACTGGAGCACAAATGCTTAGAGTGACCCCGCTTATTTTACAGGCTGAAACTTATGAATTGGGTGAGTTAGCTGTTCAGCACACTCACGCAGCTTCAGGCATCACTCACCAGCATAATTTGAATGGAGTCACGCTTGATATACATCTCCAAATTAATGATGTCCATGATATTCAAACTGTAGCCTCAACTGATTCAGAACAAAGCTGGACTCCTGCAGAGGGCATTGAGCGAACCTTTTACACTTTGGTCTCCAATATTATCACAGCCATTTCGTTCAGTTTGATGCTGGTTGCAGTTTTTCTGCTGCGTGGAAAACCGGTAAATTATGTCTCCGGGATGTTATGGGGTGCAGCTGGGTTTGCTGTATTTTCAGGCTCAACTGCTTTAGGTCTGCCACCTGAACTCCCCGGAATGACAGCAGCTGCACTGGAATCACGCCAAATCTGGTGGATTGGGACCGTGATTGCTACTGCGACCGGTATTGGTCTATTAACTGAAAGCAAAACCCTTCTGCCAAAATTCATTGCTGCGGTCTTGATCGCTGCACCGCACGTAATAGGAGCACCCCATCCGCATTTATTTGAAAGCAATGTGCCAGCAGAACTTTCCGCCCAATTCGCAGTTGCTTCTTTACTGACCTCGGTATTTTTCTGGATGGTACTGGGAGCGGTTTCCGGTTATTTTTACCAAAAACTGGTTTTGGAAAGCTCCCGTCCTCTGGAAACAGTTACTGTCTGATCAACCATTCAGACTGTGGTTTTTCAGGCAGTTTGGGTTTTGTACTGCCCTGATTCCTGCAGACTAAACCTGCCTTTCCCATTTTTTACTGTGCTAGCATTTTCCACTGTGTTAAAATTCCGTTTCACTGATTTGACTAACATTTAAGCAGAAAAATCCAGGATGATTTACAGCAATTTTCTTGAATCAGTTGGTAATACTCCCCTGATAAAGCTTCGAAAAGCATCTGAATTGACAGGTTGCAATATTTTAGGCAAGG
>CAJXDX010000174.1 GCA_913052275.1 uncultured Pseudomonadota bacterium
AACATATGGGAAGTTCAATTATCCCGGGAATATACAAAGAGGAACAACTTGATGGGAAAATAAGTGTCTCAACAGAGGATGCATACGACATGGTAGAGACTCTTGAAAAAAAAGAAGGGATTCTGGCCGGGCAATCATCAGCGGCAGCCCTTTGTGGTGCATTAGAATTAGCGCGAAGAATCAAAAAAGGAGTGATTGTAACCGTCTTCCCTGATAGTTGTGATCGGTGTTATGTGAATTTCGGTAAATTCAAGGAGTACTACGAACAAAATCAATCCCACAAACTACCTAAGGCTGATGGATAAAAAAATCACATATCATGCCTCGATTTCAAAAACACATCTTTATCTGCAACAACAAACGTACAAAAGATGATCCCCGCGGTTCATGTTCTGAAAGAGGTTCGGACGACCTATTAGATCATGCTAAAAAACGTATCCATGAATTAGGGCTAAAGGGAGAAATCAGGGTCAACAAAGCAGGGTGCCTTGATGCCTGCGCCCATGGGCCTGCCATGGTTATCTACCCGGATGATGTCTGGTACTCTCCAAAAACAAAAAATGATATTGAGATGATTTTAGAAAGTCTCATTCAAAATAATCTCCTTGCGGAAAAATTGGTTATTGATTTTAAAAAAAGCAATTAAGACAATTACGGGAAATTGTGCACCGTAATTCGAACCTCTAGCCCATCCTGCAACCAACCGATATTGCTGTGTCCCGCAATGGTGGTTATCACTCCATTAACATCAACTTTTCGGATACGGTTGTTGTCTCGATCAGAAAAATAAAGGCTCCCTTCCTTATCGAAATCCATGCGAAACGGACCTTTAATTTTCGCTTTAACTGCAAGCCCTCCGTCACCGGAAAATCCATATTTACCGGTACCTACATATCCAGTAATAATCCCACTTGAATCTATTCTGCGAATACGGTGCGTTGTCTGCTCAGCAATATATAAGAATCCATCTGGCCCAATTGCTAATCCCCCAGGTGATCTAAGACCAGCTTCCAGAGCTAGCCCACCATCACCGTGATCATCAAAATCACCAGTTCCGGCGATTAACGTGATAGTGCCACTTGCATCTATTTTGTAAACTTTGCCGCTCCCTGAATCCGAAAAAAAAATACTGCCTGCTTTGTCGACCACAATTCCATTTGGGTGAACCTCTGTCCCCAGTGCCTCTAAGCTGTCCTCGGCAATCGTAGAAATGATTCCCCGCTTATTGATCTTACGGATATTCCTGTTGATTGAATCCGCGACATAAATATTACCTCGCTCATCCGCGGCTATGTCACTGATAGTATGAAATGAGGCTTCTATAGCGGGCCCTCCATCTCCTATATTTCCTTGCCTCCCATTGCCAGCAAAATGTGTAATAATTCCATCAGGATTGATCTTACGGATGATCCAAGCATTCCCAGAGCGTTGAGTTAAATAAAGATTATCTTCATGGTCCATTATTAAAACCTCCGGGAGGTGAAGCGTTGCCTCAATACCCAGCCCCTCATTGCCTTCGTTTCCCTGCTTTCCATTTCCTATGACGGTTTCAATAATGCTATTATTTCTCCCAACCTTTCGTATTCGTTGGTGCAAACGATCAGCAAACAACACGTCCCCTTTGCTATCTACAGCAATTCCTGATGGTGCTTCCAAAGTAGCACCACCACCCGGGCCTCCATCTCCTCTGAATAAAAATTTTCCATTACCTGCTACTGTTTCGACTTGATTACCTTGAAGTCTGACCTCTCTAACTCGAAAGTGATTACGATCCACAACCAACAAACGATCTTCTCCATTAAAAGCCAACGCAAAAGGGAGGTGTAAAGTCGTTTCTGCTGCAATTTCATTGTCCCCGTTAAATTCTGCCTGATTTATTCCCATCAAAGTCGTAATAACGCCCAACCGATCAATTTTACGCACACGATTATTATTACGGTCAGCTATATAAACTACTCCCAACGAATCGACGATTACATCAGTTGGAAATGCTAGGCTTGATTGATTTGCTGGGCCGTAGTCTCCACCAAATGAATGGGTGCCATCCCCAGCTATGGTGGTAATGATCCCCCTCTGGTCAATTTTACGCACACGGTTATTACCTCGATCTGCAATGTAAAGATTCCCTTTACTATCAAGGCTAATACCGAACGGGTATTTCAAGAGTGATTTCTCCGCTGGACCAAAATCACCCCTATAACCAGGTTCTCCCGATCCAGCAATGGTGGTAATGATTCCTTCAGAATTAACTTTTCGAATACGATTATTAGACCGGTCTGATATATACAAATTTCCTTCTAAATCGATATCAACATCTGAAGGAAAATGAAGATGTGCCTCTTTGGCAAGACCATTATCGTTGCAGCACCCTGGTTTTCCTGTTCCGGCAACCGTAGTAATGATTCCATTCGAATCAATTTTTCTTATACGATGATTATTACGATCAGCTATATAAAGGTTCCCATTTTTGGAAACCAAACCAGCGGGGAAGCTTAAGGAAGCGTCCAAAGCAAATCCACCGTCACCAGAAAACCCGGCAATGCCATTACCAGCAATGGTAGTAATGACACCATCTGGACTAACTTTACGGATGCGGTTTTGAGAACGGTGAGAAATAAAGATATTCCCATCTGAGTCAGTTGCAATACCATCTACCAGCGTCAAGACTACGTCTGTCCCTAATCTGCCATCACCGATGGATGGGTACGGATATAGTTCTGACGCCTGAACCGACATAAGAACACACAACTTAAACACCAAAATAATTGGTACGATTAATTTTCCTATCAGAACCATAAGTTCAGTGTGGGCAACTCGCTTATCGCTAACCAAAATCTGCGTGTGTTAAGGATAGGCACTTTAGGCTACTTAAATTTAACGAATAATAATTTGAATTTTTTTCTTTTTCCGGTACTCAAAGGCAGTAATTGTTGTTTCTTCACTCAAGTGATTCTTCACCATATCCAGAGTTTCAAGATTCGGAAATGAGTTTGATTTAATCAGGGCTATTGCCCCTTTATCTGTAAGATTATTTTCACCAATATAAAAAGACTTTAGGTTAACGAATGGTTTTGAACGAGAAAACGCAAAAGCGCCCTCGTCTCCAATTTCGTTACGAAACACATTTAGTGTTTCCAATCTAGGAAATACATCCGGATTTGCCAAATAAACCGCTCCAACTGGAGTCACCATATTGTCGTTTAACATAAGAGTCTTCAACTGTTTAAAATTAGAAGACTTAACCATTAATTCCAAACTATCGTCCCCTATTTCATTTTTCCAGAGTTTGAGCATCTCCAGCCCCTTTATATAACTTGACTCGGAAAGTACTTTTAACCCCATATCTCCAATCATATTGCCCCATAGATCAAGGTGTTTGAGATTGACAGAGTGGGGCGATTTTGCAAGTGATTTCATTCCTGCGTATTTGATCTTGTTTCCTTGCAAAAGAAGTGTCTCTACATTCAAAAGCAGACTCATACCCGCCAAGACTTTAGCTCCACGAGTGCCGATATTCGTTCCACTTAAATCCAATGTCTTCTTATCTGCACTCAGCCTATCGCGTATCAACTCTTCAATGGGGCCAGCCGCATAACAAAAATTTGGAGCCACCCAAATAACCAGTACCAAGAAAAGTGCGGATTTTAATTCTGACAAGGATTTTACAGGACAGGGAAACATCTACACTCAGCTCTAAAATTTATAATACTTGAGTAACTAGGTTAACAAATATTTAAATATGGTGAAGATTATTTTAATTCCAGCCTTAAAGGTTCCTGATATAGTCCCAGTAATTTTAGATACCCCTATCCGCTTTCTGTAATGGACTGGAATTTCCATAATACGCAAACCATGCTTTACTGCCTTTATTTGCATTTCAACTGTCCATCCAAAGTTTTTATCAACCATATGTATTTCTTCTAACGACTTGTAACGAATTGCTC
>CAJXDX010000175.1 GCA_913052275.1 uncultured Pseudomonadota bacterium
TTGTCTGTGTAAATGAATTTTTGGACAAATGTATTTCTACATTTGAATCTTCTGTAAATAAATGTATCTGAAAACAAATTGTATTCAGAAATGTTTGGTTCAAATGTTAGGAGTTTCTCGAGGGGTTAAAAGTGTTTCTCTACTTGCGGGATATTCTTCAGTAAGGACTGTTGCAGTGAGAATTGTGTCTTGATTAACTTTGTGTTTATATCAGAGACTTCACTGCAGAATTTTGCCGTTAATAATAATAGAATAACTTGCTCATGGTCAATCATGCATAAAGAGCATGTGTTGACTGAGTAGTTGAGAACTGGATACTGAAGGGAAACTTAATTTTGGTTTGCCAAAGTTATTGTTCCAAAGGTTATTCCCCTTTCAAGGGTTTACTGACCAGGGAAACGGACAATTGCGAATGTTGTGCTGAATAATGAGTATGTAAGGAATAATCCATCATACCTTGGATTATGACTATATTAATTTTAACCGGTTAACCGGGTAAGTATTTTTTAAGAAAAAGTTATTTTTGTTCATCAGTTTTACAGGAACTGAGTGAGAGTCCGTTCTCAAAAAGTATATGTATGGGTGAGTTTTTGTAATTTGAACAAAGGTAAAGGATGAATGTCAATACTGATAAACCTGAGATAACCTGGTATCTACAGATGCTGAGTCCGGAAGAATTAAGACCAAAAGCTCTACTTCCGGAGACACAACTGGTGAGGCTTGAAATACCTCTGCCGGCGTTGAACCGCTTTTTTTACCTGGAAGTGGGTAAATTATGGCAATGGACAGATCGACTAAATTGGTCTGAAGAAGAATGGCGCAACTGGGTTGAACGTGAAAAGGTTCAAACCTGGATGTTGCATTTAAGAGGAACTCCAGCCGGATATTTTGAACTGGATGATCAGGATGGAGATGTAGAAATTGCTTATTTCGGCTTGTTACCCCAATTTTTGGGTAAAGGATTGGGCGGCGGATTTTTAACTGCTGCTGTTGAGAAAGCATGGGAAATGGGAGCTGCAAGGGTATGGGTACATACCTGCAGCCTTGATCATCCTAATGCTTTGAAAAATTACCAGGCTCGAGGCTTTCAAATTTATCGTGAAAGCCTGGATTAATGATGGTAATGCGAAGTTACCAAATCATTTTGCGGTCGTTTTCCGCTAAATGAAAATGGAATAATATTCTTGCTCTTTGACAACTGAATCTGGTGAGAACACGCTAAGTGGAATTGTCCATTTTTCTGAACCACAAGACACAATGTTTTTTCAGGGACAGAGAAAGGTGCAGTCCTGAAATTCCTTCATAAATGCACAGGACTATAACACAATTTTTATTCTCTATGCTCTTGAAATAATATCTGTAATGGTGATTTGAGAAATTATGGTGAATTGCTCCGCAGTTTGTCCATATAAATATGGATTTATTTATATTTGACATATTTCGCGGGTTGGTTCAGCAATATATCAGCGGAGTGTAAGATGTTGTCCCAGCTGAAGAATAATTTGAGGTTGGGTATGATAATTTAAATTTTACATCCGTAAATGCTATGGATCAATCCGGAATGTTTACGTGAACTGCTGCAAAAAAGGGACATACACAGTTGGGATAATTCTATAGTTTAACAGGCGGGTTTTTCGGCAGGTAGATCTTTATAATATTAACAAGGGGGATTATTCCCATAATTGTAATAATAATATTATTTATATGACGTATTGTATCTACATGAATCTATAAATCAAGGAGTAGTAGGTAAAATTTATGTAATAGGTTGAAAACGAGAGGAGTATTGTCATTCTTTGCAGTAATGCCAACTGGTTTGACATGATCTTCTCTATTTTAAGGAGGGGGAAATGCCTCTACATTTTAATCGTGAAGAATTTAGTAAGCGGCTGGATCGTTTAAAAGAATTAATGTCCAGCAACAAACTGGACGGAATACTTTTGTTCAGGCAGGAGAGCATGTTTTATCTGACAGGATATGACACATTCGGCTACGTCTTTTTCCAGTGCCTTTATCTTGGAATTGATGGAAAGCTGATCCTGCTGACCCGTTCGCCTGATTTGAGACAGGCGCAGCAAACGTCCATTGTGGAAGATATCCGCATCTGGGTTGACGGTGAAACTGCGAATCCGGCCTTGGAACTGAAGGAAATTCTGCGTGAATCCGGGTCTGAAGGCAAAAGTATTGGAGTTGAGTATGACTCTTATGGATTAACAGCCAAAAACGGGAAAATGCTGGATTCGGTGCTTGATGGCTTTTGCAATCTTACTGATGCCTCAGATCTGGTGAACCGGCTGAGGGTTGTAAAAAGCCAGAAAGAACTGGTTTATGTACGTAAGGCAGCAGAGCTTGCCGATGACGCTTTGGATGAAGCACATCGTCTGGTTAGAGACGGGTGTGATGAGGGAGAGCTTCTGGCTGCCATGCAGGGAGCAGTTTTTCGAGGAGGTGGTGATTATCCCGGTAACGAATTCATAATCGGTTCCGGAGAAAATGCCTTGCTTTGCCGCTACTATTCCGGAAGAAGAAAACTTAGTTCGGAAGACCAGATTACTTTGGAATGGGCCGGAGCGTATCGGCATTATCACGCTGCAATGATGCGTACAATTCCCGTTGGAAGAGTGACGGATCAGCATCAGAGAATGTTTGAAGTCTGTCTTGAGTCCATGGAGGCTTGTCAAAAAGCCCTGCGCCCGGGTAATGCAATTGGGGAGGTCTTTGATGCATACGCCGGCACTTGTGATAGTTCAGGAATGCGTGACCACCGGCTTAACGCGACAGGCTATAGTCTGGGGACGACTTTTTCACCAAACTGGATGGATTGGCCGATGTTTTACCACGGGAATCCAGTGATTGCGGAAAAGAACATGGTGTTTTTTCTTCACATGATTTTGATGGATAGTGATTCCGGGAATGCCATGTGTTTTGGACACACTGTCTTAGTGACAGATTCAGGATGTGAATGCCTTTCGCGCCACCCTTTTGAATTAGTGGTGCGGTAACCGATCCTCCTGGTCGCTTTCCGGTAAGATCAGGGATGAAGCTAAATGTCTTGCCGGAAAGTGCCTTGAAATGAGAAAAGGCAGTACAACGAAGGGGATTGATGAAAAAACTTTTTAATAATGTAGAACAGCATTCGGATTGACGAAAATTTACAGGAATTATTCTGTCAATTTGAATCATTTTTTAATTTATTAACTTAACAATAGGACAAAATCGCATGTTAGATAAATCACTACTATTGCGTCAGATGCGGAAGCATGCGCAAACTTTTTCTTCGGCAGTAAAGCCTATTAAGGAACCCGATGATGCCGATGTAAATCGAGCCCTGAGCTTAATTGAAATTGCTGAAAAGGATTCAAAGTTAGTTGCATTCCGAAAAATGTCCTTTAAGACTCCGTCCTTGCTGAAAGGAATGTTTCTGGAGGATAACCTGACTGGTTTGAGGTCTGAGATTGAAAAACGGCTGCCGAAGTCAATGTTTTTAAATCTTTATGATATCCAGAAAAAGCAGCCTGAGGAATTGGAAAAAATTAAACGTGCTGAGCAAAAACTGAAGAAGGTGCTTGATACCAAGAATTGTTAATAATTTAGAAAAAAACAGCTGTAGTTACTTGGGGTTTGAATTAATTGAATTGATGACTTAAGGAGATTGATTTGTATAACCCGATACTGAGTAACAAGGATTGCTAGTTAAAAATATTATAATAAAAATATTATTTTAATTAAAAATACCGGTGTATCAGCGCGATAACCCGGTTGAGTTTGACTCCCTGTTTTTTCCGGGGAGATCTGCATCGAAAAGGTTGTGGATTTTAAGGACTGAATACCCGAGATTTCTGATCTAGATGCAGAATTATTCTGAAACATCAATTTTTTATCAAGAGATGTTTCAAAATCCTTCACGTGCAGTGCACGCTGGAGAGCCAAGGGAAGGGCTTT
>CAJXDX010000176.1 GCA_913052275.1 uncultured Pseudomonadota bacterium
TTGATTGCCACTTTATTATTTGAGATTTCAAAATCAGCTTTCGCACTATATTTCATTAATTTTCCTGTTTATCAAGTGATTTACGGTGCTCTTGCAGTTATACCTTTGCTGTTTATCTGGGTCTTCATTTCCTGGGTTGTAGTTTTGGTCGGTGCCCAAATAGCAGCGAGTCTTGATGGATTCCTTGAAGAGCAGAAAAAAATTCTTAATAAGGCTTATCCCCTGCAATAGTAACGCGATGCATAATTCTCCGGAACCCCTGATAATCATTTACAGGGTTGTGTTGAACACAACGATTATCCCAGAAAGCAAGTGAGTTTTTCTCCCAGCGAAATCTGCAGGTAAATTCTGGTCGGACTTGGTGCTGAAAAAGAAACTCCAGAAGTGATTTACTCTCCTGCTCTGTCCAGTCTTCGAAGTGAGTGGTGTGAGCTATATTGACGTAAAGCGCCTTGCTTCCTGTCTCAGGGTGTGTACGAACAGCAGGATGTAATGCGCTTAAAACATTCAGTTCCATTCCTGCTTCGCGCATTCTGTCTTCTCGTGTCATGGAGACTTCCGGCTTGGAGGATGTGTTAACTGCAACAAGTTCAGAAAGTGTCTTCTTAAGACCATCTGATAAAGTTTCGTAGGCCATGTACTGGTTGGAAAATAGTGTATCCCCACCGTACGGAGGGATCTCAATCGCGTAAAGCATACTTGCCATCGGAGGCTGCTTTATGTAAGTAGTATCTGAATGCCATACTCCACCGAAGTTCAATGTCTCGTGCTCAAGTTTTATTACCTCTGTTACCAAAGGGCATTCAGGCAGTCCCTTTAGCTGCGGGTATTCCGTAGGGGTGCCGAATTGCTCAGCAAAATTTAGCTGCTGCTGTGGGGTGATGACCTGATTTTGAAAGAAAATTACCAGATGGCTCAGCAGGGCATTTCGAATCTCCGACACCACCTCTGCGTCAAGCGGAAGTGAAATATCAACACCTGTAATTTCAGCACCAAGTGCACCGGAGACTGGGTGTACATCTATGTGTAAATAATTTTGGTGTGCTGAATTATCCATTATTTACTATAGCAAATCCCGTGTGGTCTTTTGACTTTTCACCAAGGGGCATCTCCATTGTATTTAAAAAATACCCAAATATTAGTAATTAATTGCTGCGGAATATTTTGGTTCATCATGCAACTTCCAGTAACTATCATGCAATGTCTTTGTTATTGGTCCAATTATCCCACCATTAATAATTTGGTCATCTATTTTTGTAATTGGTATGATGCCCCCAGCGGTACTCGTCGCAAACGCTTCATCAGAGCTTCGGGCTTCTTCGGGCTTCAGATTTCCATGTATAACTGTAAACCCATTTTCTGTTGCCAACTCTAATACAGTCTTACGTGTAATTCCCTGGAGTACTCCTTTTGCGGGTGTCTTTAATACTGAATCTTTTATAGAAAAAATGTTGAATCCCGGTCCTTCCTTTATGTTGCCTTGTGAATCTATCAGAACTGCAGTCTCTCCACCTCGTTCAAAGGCTTCGAATTGGCCCATTACAAAATCAAGCCAGTGGTAATTTTTTATTACAGGATCAACGGATTCTGCCGGTATTCTTTGCCTTTCACTTACAATAAGATGAAGACCATTTTGTGGTTTGGTGATCCAAATAAAAGGAATTGCAAAGGCAAAAAACTGGTTAGTGCATGTTCTTGGATCTCTTGATCCGGGTTCAGGTAATCCGCGAGTAGTAATCATTTCCACATAAGCCTCACGCAATCCGCTGGCTTTAACACAGCTACTCAAAATCGAATGCAATTCTTTTCGCGTGTAAGGTATAGCCATGTTAAGTTTTTCCATGCTGGAATAGAAACGCTCCATGTGATCATTAAGACGAAAAAATCTGCCTCTCCAAACATGTACGACATCATATGTTGCGTCGGAATGAAGAAATCCCCAATCCAGTATAGAAATTTTAGCCTCAGATATCGGCACAATTTCTTGATCTATAAAAGCGGCACCATTTGTATAGTGTTTCATTTTTGTTTCACAAAAATTTTTTCAGCAGGAACAAAATTCATTTTTGTTTTAGCAGCGTCCTTTGAGTAATATTTTTAGCCCGCGGGGCTGCGATCAACTGCAGTGAACTCGGGGGCATAATCTACCACTCCGCCGCCGGCTGGAATCGCACCCGGCACGAGTTCCATAGCCTGGAATGCGTCTGCATATCCATTCTTATAGCACAATTCCCAACTGTCCGCGGATTTGAAACCAAACCGACTGTAGTAGCTTGGGGCACCAAGTACCACAACATAACCATCCCCCTGTTTCCGGCAAGCCTCTAAACCCTTTCTAATGAGCTGCTCACCGATGCCTATTCGTCGGTATGCCGGCAGCACGGCTACCGGTCCGAGGCCCGCACCTTCGGCTCCATGCACGATCACTGGACTGAAGGCGACATGACCAACCACTTCATGAAGTTTCACCGCAACCAATGAGATACTGAGGCGGTTTGCCGTGCGAAGTTCATCAACCAACCTTGCCTCGTTTGTGTCAGGGAAAGACACAGTATGAACAGAACGGATTGATCCGAGATCAGAATGCTTTTCTGGTCGAATGATCATTTCAGTGATTCCCACATATATCGGCCTGACACTCTGTTATCAGGCACTTTAGTTTATAATTCCGAATTTAACCGATAGTTCAGGTGAACTGAATTAGTTGGAAGGATATTCATGCATTACCATAAAAGTGCTGACTTGGATTTAAAAACTCAGACCCCAATTCTACTACAGACTTACGGATTGCACATCCTTCAATATGATCATTCACCAAACCCATTGCCTGCATGAAGGCATAAGCTGTAGTAGGTCCAAAAAATTTCCAGCCTCGAGTCTTCAAATCTTCGCTCAATAATTGGGAGGTCTTTGTTATGGCAGGAATTGGGTAGCTGCAAATATCCTTGCCTAAATGAGGTTCTGGCGATTCCGGTTCCCAGCCCCAAATATATGAAGCAAGACTGCCAAACTCCTCAACTGCCTCAAGTGCCCGGTGTGCGTTATTTATTGTTGCCTCGATTTTACCACGATGACGGATGATTCCTGAGTTTTGCAGGAGAAGCTCAACATGATTTTCATCAAATTCAGCAATTTTGTTGAAATCAAATCCTGCAAAAGCTTTGCGAAAATTCTCACGTTTGCGAAGTATGGTCAGCCAGGACAATCCTGATTGAAACCCTTCCAGACAAATCTTTTCAAAAAGCAGGAAATCATCTGCAACTGGACGCCCCCACTCCTGATCATGGTAATTAATATAATCAGGGTCATCACTGCACCACCAGCAACGGGTGATTCCGTCTTCAGCCGTATGCAAGTGTTGATTGTTCATATACGTGATTCATTATTGTGATGAATTTATCTATGGAACCTGAGTTCTGAATCAATCACTTGCAGCTGTTTATCCCAGTCTCTGAGCAGAGTTAAGTCTACGTGTTTGGCAGGACGGAAAGTGATACTCATTTTATATTGAAATGGTTCAAAGTTTTCTTAGCCATAAAAAATGTCCGAAAGAATTGCTTTAAAATTTTGTTATTGATTTCAAGTCGAGGGCAGGATTTGGTCTTTACACCCGATTCCCGGCAACGCCCGGAAATCGAGTAAAATAATTTTTCTATAAACCCTGCTAAAAGAATTTGAATTTTTAATGCAGTTCAAACGTCTTTCAAGCGCAAATTCTGAGGATCATAAGCCGCTTCCTTGAGCACAGTTGCGGAGCAATTCTGACCCAGAATTCTGATTTCAAAATTAGTTCCGGTATCAGCATATTGAGGATGGACGTAGGCAAAAGCCAGGCTTTTTCTGACTGTGTGTCCGTATGCTCCGCTTGTGGTCACACCAATTATTTGTTCACCATTCAAGACTGGTTCGTTTCCTAGACAATCTGTATCATTGGCATCTAC
>CAJXDX010000177.1 GCA_913052275.1 uncultured Pseudomonadota bacterium
TCAATAGTTTTTTTATGCTGGTTAACAACAGAACTTGCTGTATCAATCTGTTTTTCTAATTGAGACTTGGAATAGATGAACGCTTGTAATTCACGGTCTGTGTTGGCAAGATCAATTAGTGGTTGTATAGATAACTTCATGGTAGGCTTTTAAAGATTTGTCTTTGCATTTATTCGTGCCTGCTCATCATCTCAAAAATAGTTTATTTCCACAAGCCAAATCTGAGGTTTAATACCTGTGGTTATGTTACTTAGAAGTGTATCTGTTGAAAAACAATCTCTTCAAAATCGGGGGCTTCTTCAAATTTTGAAGAATAATATTTTAAACCAAAGGGGATTTCAGTGTTTATCTGGAAGAGGGATTAATGCCACTAATGTAAGAGAATTTCAGCAAAGCATTATAGAGAACAATTCTAAGGAGAGCTTATCAAAAATGAAATTTAGAGAAATAGTGTAGCTTAATTTAAATCAATTGAAATTCTGTAAACAATTCCATCCGGACTTTTTCGGTTGCTTTCAACAATATTTCCGCTTTTAAATTCTTCAATTGATTTCAAATTTGTTTTCAGTATTTGCAGTCGATCGTAGCTGTCAATTGTCCCACTTAGAGAAAATCTCTCCGGCCCATATTCCAGACTGTCCACTTGAAATGGTGCGTCTTCGCTAAGCAGGGAAGATACGTTTTTAAGAAAGCTCAAATGATGATATTCGCGACTTTCAAATTTTTTGCTGTTTTCAATATAAGCTTTACGCTGTTCAATTTTTTCTTTCAATTCCAAAAGCATCGACTTCAATCCTGCAGCAGAAGTTTTTGGTAATACACGTCGGAGTTCTGTTTGTATCAATCGGTCGCCCTCTACAATTTGCTGTTGAAGCAGGTCCAGCTTTGTACTGGTTTGCCAGAAGAAACCTGCAGAAATAATGACCATCAGTCCCGCTGCAACTGCCACTGCACCTCGATTCCTTCGTAAAAAACGCTTCCACGGAGTGCTTTCATGATAAAGGCTCAACTGATGTGATTCAACATATTGTTCCGCTTGATTTCTCAATTCTCCCAGAACACCCCAATGCTTACGCTCAAGCAGTGAAAGCAGTGAAGATTGCGGATTAACCGAAGTCAGTTGACTTGATGAATGCTGATCTTTCTGTGGATTTTCGGATGATTTGATTTTTGTTTCATGTTCATCAATTGATGTATTTTCATCTGATTTTTCACGATGCTTTGCTTCTTCCATCAATTCCTCCAGTTTTCGGATATACATTAAGGGTGTCAGGAGTCTTTCCATAATTGATGTATTTTCATCTGATTTTTCACGATGCTTTGCTTCTTCCATCAATTCCTCAAGGGTGTCAGGAGTCTTACCATCAGTTTTCGGATATACATTAATTGAGAGTGATGAGTCTTCAGTAAGATTATCTTCACCTGATCTTTCAGCAAATGCTTCAGATTCAGGCAGAGGGAAAGATCGTACTTTAAAAACTACACCGTCCCATTTGATCATTGGCCCAAAAATACCGTGAATTTCGATTTGACTTTCTGAAACGTAATTTTTAATCCGCAAATGAAGTGTCAGCTGTGAACATAACCAGTGTAATTCCTGTTTGAGCTTAGTGTAAGACTTAATTCGTTCACTATCTTCGCCTGCAAGATCAGCATTATCTGCGTGTTTTACAAAACTATTCAGAAATGCGGAAAGTGAATTTCCAGCTAATGAAAGGTGTTTCTGAAGAATTACCGGAATCCTGTTGGGAAAAATTTTTATTTGGTCCAAACGACCATCACGTATTGTGTTCACGAATGCTTCATCACCACCCAGGTAAATTTGAAACACGTCACCTGTCCTAGATATATTTTTATCCCGGCTCATCATGGACCTGTAAAGGGCGTGAGCAGAACAATCTACATTCCGAATTAATAAATTGCGTTCCAGACAAAGTTGCTGCAACTGCTTTAGTCTCTCCTTTCCTATTAACAAAACCAGTGCTTCCGAATTTTGCTCTGGCATGGTGAAGACCTGCACGCTGTAAGCACTTTCAGACAAATCACTCATAAGCTCTTCTTCCAGTTCATACGGAAGAGCTTGTTCAACTTTTTTTCGTTCCTGAAAGGGGAAAGTAATTTTTCGAAACGATACATCCTCGGCTGGCAGTAGAAAAGAAATCGAATGATCCTTCCATTGCTGCTGATCCAGAAAATCCGCTATCATTGCAGACCATTGACCGGGCTCTGCCGCAGATATTTCTTCAAAATCAGTAGTGTCTGAAGCAGCAAAACCTATTGATTCTCCTGTAATGAGACGATTTCGACTTTTTTTGGACAGTCGTATTCCTTCAATGCAATAGGAATGGGCAGAAATCAGGTAAAAAACGTTTTCCATGAAATTGCATATACTGCTGAAAAGGTGAGGAGAAATATGCAAACAATCTTATCAGAATCAATCAAATTACTCAAAGAATTGAGATTAGCTTCCATTTCAGCTTGTACATGAATTAAAATCTGATCAAAATCTCCAAAGCATTTTTCTATAAAATTCAAGAAAATAAAGGAGTAATAATATGGCTAAAATGGAGTTGGAGGTTGGGACGTGCCCCACTGGAATTTTGCTGGCTCTGAAGTCAGTTGAGGGCAGGATGCATCAGGTCACAGCCATTGAAATGACAAACGATGAAGCTCTGGAAATTTCAAATCTGATTCAGCAGAGAGTTAAAGAAAACCTGGATGCGCCCAAGCCTTCTGAAGTCAATTGATTAATTCATACCCTAAATTAGAAAAATGACGCAGGAAAACAAAGCAGTATGGAGCTGGACAATGTACGACTGGGCAAACTCTGCGTTTGCGACCACTGTTATGGCAGGATTTTTTCCTCTTTTCTTCAAAGCATATTGGGCTGATCCTGATTATCCATCAGAAAGTACTTTTTATCTTGGTATGGCAAACTCAATTGCATCCATAATTGTGGCCTTGTTTGCCCCTTTTCTCGGAGCAATAGCAGATCAAGGTACTGCAAAGAAAAAGTTCCTTTTTACTTTTGCTTATCTTGGAATTGTTATGACAGGAGGACTCTGGATTGTTGATAAGGGTTACTGGCAGATGGCTGTATTATTGTACGTTTTGGCAGCTTTAGGATTTTCAGGCAGTAATATTTTTTATGATTCCCTCCTCCCTGGTGTGGCTTCAGAAAAAAATGTTGATTATGTCTCATCTCTGGGATTCGGAATGGGTTATATAGGCGGAGGTATACTTTTCCTGCTCAATGTTATTATGTATCTCAAACCTGATTTTTTTGGAATTCCCGATGGAGCAACAGCAATTCGCCTTTCATTTGTAACTGTGGCGGTATGGTGGGCGGTATTTTCCATACCAGTAGCAATATGGGTGAAGGAACCAGAGATTCATGAAAGTGTTGGGATTGTTTCTGCAGTCAGTTTAGGCTGGAAGCAATTGAGGCACACATTTAAAGAAATACGACATTTGAAAGTGGTCGGCACCTTTCTTCTTGCTTACTGGTTTTATATTGACGGTGTGGACACAATTGTAAAAATGGCAGTCGATTATGGAGTTACTTTAAAGTTTCCCGACAGCGCGCTGATTACTGCACTTCTGATGGTACAGTTCATTGCCTTCCCATGTGCGCTCTTGTTTAATCTGCTGTCCAAAAAAATAGGTGTAAAACAATCTGTAATGACTGGTATTATCGGTTACGGAATTATTACTTTCCTGGCTTACTTTATGTCCCAGATGTGGCATTTATACACGCTCGCTGCTTTGGTGGGATTGTTTCAGGGCGGCATCCAGGCCCTCAGCCGCAGCCTGTATACACGTATAATTCCAAAAGAAAAGTCCGCAGAGTTTTTCGGTTTTTATAATATGTTAGGAAAATTTGCTGCAGTTATAGGACCTGCAATGATGGGTACAATTACTTTG
>CAJXDX010000178.1 GCA_913052275.1 uncultured Pseudomonadota bacterium
GCAGGAAGAAAAAAAGAATATAACGAGCCAGTTAAAAAAATTCTATTAGGACTGCCTGAGTCTGTTTTACAGCAGCTGGACAATTATGCCTCTGCTAAGAACCTTTCTCGTCCTAAAGCTGTAGCAATATTAGTGGAGCAGGCAATGATGGAACAGAGCGGCAATATGGCAATTTAGCACATTTTTCATCTTTCGGCTTATTGTTTCACAGTTTTAGTCAACGTGACTGCTTCCAACTCCTTGAGCTTTCGAACAGCTTCCTGAAAACGCTTCCTTGATCTCTTCTTCTCCCATAAACCGAGAAGAGTAATTGAAGTAAAAATCATCAAAACTAAAACAAGTCCCATTTTCCCTCTGTTATACTATGTATTTTCGAAGTATTTTATTCTTTTCTCTGGTTAAAGTTACTGTCAGCCAAGTTTGAACTTCTTGCACATCAGTCGGATCCAATTATCATTATCAACGTAGAAATTCCGTAGTAAACAGCTATCCCACCCAGCACCCAGTGTACTAATTTGTGTGATTTTTTTTGCGCCTTTTTTCGCACCCTCCACCACAAATAGATTGTATAAATTATCAGGATAGCAAGAAAAATTCCTTTTAGCCCCATTCTATTATCTTCTCACTTAGTTTTTCCCTTTCTGATAAAGTACGGGATTCAAATTCTCATCATTATACATTTTCATCTGTTGATAAACCTTTAGCCGCTTTTTGCCACTGCTTAAATCAGCCAGCAATGTCTCGAGGCTTTTTTTCAAATCATTACGCTGGTCCTGCAATACTGAAAGTTTTCCAGAACATTTTTTCCGATGCTCATCTGTTACATCCAGGCGTTGGATTTCTTCGTCCATGTGGTAAATCTTAAGTGCATTTATAGAAAGACGGTCAATTATACTTCCTGGAGTTTCACTATTCATCTCAGCATCTGCAGTATACTTAATATTTTTACTCTGAAGTGCATCTAGCAGATATTGATCCATCTGTTCGATCATATCATTGCGGCGTTGGTTCAAAACATCAATTGCGCGTTTTACTGCAGCAATCTTTGAGTCTGGGGCATCTGGGTCACGTGCCATGTCTTCCTGGTGCCATAATTCAAAATTAACATAATGCTGCATTGAAACGAGGTTTGGGAAATCAGATGCCTCAACATAATCAGGTTCAGGTGCTTTAACGTGCCACTGTACAACTTCATTGAGCTGTTGCTCAAGAAGCTCAGATGCTTTGAACATAAAAACCATGAAAACCGCCTTAATTCATATTATTTATAATGATCTCCAATTCAGTTTTAACAGCATCAATATTTACACCTTTCAGACATTCCAGATTACATTTTGGATAAACGCATCTTTTTTTGCAGCCAGGATCAAACTCTAAAGCATGGTGCCGGGTTTGCTCCGGCGGTGTCCAGTTAGCTGCCCATGGTCTGCCAAATATTGCCAACGATGGTGTGTCTGCAGCAACAGCAAAGTGTCTTATTCCATTGTCATTGCCCAGATGCAGATCAACTTTTTGCAGTATCGAAAGTGTTTCAGGCAGAGTAGGCACACTGTAGTCCGGCAGTGCCGGCATTTTCATTGAGGCCCGAACGGATTCGATAAAATGTTTTTCACCGGGACCAAAAAGGAAAAGTATTTTTGCATTGTATTTTTCTGCCAGCCAGTCGGCAACCTGAGCAAATCTATCTGCAGGCCAGACTTTGTAGGGCTGGCGAGAAACCGGAGATAATGAAACTACAAAATCGTTTTCTTCAACACCAAGTTTTCTGAATAGATTTTCCGCAAAAATTTGATCTTTTTCCTCTGGGAAAAAATCGAGTCTGAAATCTGATGCTGAAATACCCAGCGGTCTCAGCAGCTGAGCCTTGTCTGCAGCTGAATAAGTAACCTTTCCGGAAATTTTAACCGGATGCGTGTAAGCCCGGCTTCTGCCGCGAAAATCAAAACCAATCCGCATTGGTGCACCGCTGAAACGGGTCATCAAGGCACTGCGCGGATTTCCATGAAAATCAATAACACAGTCAAATTTTCTAGAACGAAGATTCAGAAAAAAACGTATTGACTCTGCAATGGATTCCGGCTTCCGGTATAGCAGTATTTCTTGTAAATTAGGATTCTCATTCAAAACCTGGTCTGATGGAGATTCTGTGAGAAAGGTCAAATCAGCATCCGGGTAGGATTCCCGCAGCAGTCTGATCGACGGTGTTGTCATCAATACATCACCAATCCGCCGTAATTGGATCAATAAATATTTCACTTAAACTAGGCCTTTATTCAAGATCGGTAAGATCTTTCAGACGATCTTCTGTCGAAGATATCTCTTTTATTTGCGCACCAAGTTTTTCCCCCACCATCACAGATTTTGCTTTTGCAATCTCTGCATCATTAATATAAAGCTTGAAATCTTCATTCACCATAGTGTTCAGTTCCAGCATCGAACCTTGTCCAAGTTTGAGAATTTCTTCAATATCCATTCTGCATTCACCTAAGACAAGTCTGGCGGTAACGGGCATTTCCATTAATTTCTGGAATTGAGGTACTACCTTTTTGGGATTTTTGTTTTCTTTTTTAGTATCGCTCATTCTGCCATCCTTAAGTGGAAGGTAATTGCGAATCAGATTTAACTCGCAATATTTTAAATAATTTGCTAATGTCCTACATTCAACTCTTAAACCATAACGCCTCAAACAGGCCAGAACAAGTTGAATTAATCCAATAATTATAAGAGTAAAAAAATGTCTCCAAAACAAAAAACCGCAACCAAAAGGCACTCAAACAGCCGGCCAAACAAGTTTAATCTCAAAAAGCGTCGCAGGCAAATTCAGGATAATGTAGAACAACTCCGGATACTTTCACAGGATTAATGGATTCTCCGGAGAGTTTAGAAAACCTCATCCCTGACGATATCAGTAAAAAACTAAACGATGCCGGAGTTTCATTTTCAGAACTTCGTCAGGGATGCACAACACCTGAAAAATTAACTGAGACAATATATACTTACTGGCGCAGCGGGGCAATACGAGTTGAACGAAACTGGAATGGAATCCTTGACTCTCCCGAAATTGTTCTTTACAGCAACAGTGCCTGCTTTTTGCCTGACGACCAGATTTTCCTCGAATCTTCGCGCTCCCGAACTTCATGGAAAGTCGCCACTTGGAATGTTAATTCAATCCGGACACGTCTGCCATTGCTCTTGAATTGGCTTGAAGAAAACAAGCCGCATGTGGTTTGCCTGCAGGAGACAAAAGTTGAAGACTCGCAGTTTCCGCTTTGGGAGATTAATCAATCCGGGTATGAATCTGCCTTTTACGGACAGAAATCCTATAACGGTGTGGCTATTTTGTCCAAAGAACCAATCAAGGAAGTTCAAAAAGGATTTCGTAATGGATATGACCCGGAAAATGCTCGTTTGATCGCTGCAACAATTTCAGGCGTACGGCTGATAAATGTTTACGTTCCACAAGGGCAGACCACTGAATCAGATAAGTTTCAGTATAAACTGGAATTTTTGCAGGAACTGAAACAGGAAATTACCAATATAAATGATTCATTAAAACCCTTTGCAATAATGGGGGACTTTAATATTGCTCCAAATGCCGAGGATGTCTGGAATGAAGAGATTATGAAGAATAAGGTCAGTTTTCATCCGAAGGAACACGAGCATTTGAAAGAAATTTCTGAAACAGGCCTGACTGATATTTTTCGCAAATTTGACCAAAGACCAGGACAATTTTCGTGGTGGGATTTTCGTACCCGTGGCTTCGAGCGTGGTGAAGGAATGCGAATAGACTATATACTGGCAAATTCTGTTTTGACTTCCTCATGCCGTACATGCATAATCGATTTATCAGCACGAAAACAAGATCG
>CAJXDX010000179.1 GCA_913052275.1 uncultured Pseudomonadota bacterium
TCAGTTCACTCCTCAATTCAGGCATAAGGTCATCCTTCCAGTTTTTCAGATAATTCCCATCGTGGTATTTTCGGGGAAAGGTGCTTTTCCGCAGAAAAGGGTGCTGGGCCACAACCTGTAAATACTGATAATTTGTAACTTCGCATTTATCTATCCAGAATTCGTCCACCTTCACTTGATGAACTGGCCGCTCAGATGGAAGGCCGCCATCACTTCCCATTTTGAATGTTCCTGGTTGAATTAGTACCATTCCTGGATTTTCAGTTTTTTTACCTCCGTCTTCGATAAATCCGCATAATGTTTCCAGGTCTTTTTTCTCGATTGTTGAGGCAACTTGTTCTTCAGGGAACAGTTTTTTTTCCAGATTCTGCAGCAGGTACACATAAGTGTTTAAGATCTCCCGGTTAAAATTGGTGAGACGTTTAATCATCTTGCCTTCATCACGTCCGCATCTGAATTTGTCCTTTAGACAGTTCAGCTTTTGCCTGATCCAGACCCTTATTGAATCCCGTGCCCTCTGTCTTTCAATTTCGTGAAGCAATGCGGGTTCGGAGTTGAGATAAATTTTTTCAAAGAGGGAAGTGTTTGTGATGCTTCTTTTTGCAAGCTCCACCAGAGCATCATAATCTTTGCAGAATTTTTTTTGATCTTCCGGGACCTCTATTCCATAAGTTCTTCGCCGGGAACAGGCTTTTGTTTCAACCTTGCGATTGATGCCCAGTTTTTCCGTGAAAACACGGAAGCGCAGCTCAGATATGGTATGCATCAAAGGGTAGCGCTCTCCTTTAAGGGTAAATCCGATGAAATCTGAAATAGCTGATTGCTGAAATTCCTTGACCATCTTTTGAAAACTCTGTGCTTCAGCCCAGACAAAATGAAAACTCAGCAAAATAGCCAGCACAAGCAGGGTTCCTGCTGACTGACTTCGATTTAAAGGATATTTTTTTATTAGTCTTTTCATCTGGATGATTGTCTTAAAAAAAACTGGAAGCTCAGCAGAAACAAAGTAAAATTAAGGGTTGCTGAGCCTTCATTGAAGACAGTTAAAGAGCAAAGCAATCGATATTCCATCTCTTGCTGCAATCCATTATGGATTTCATTTTGTACCTATTTTAAACAATAGTAAATTCATGGTTTCACTGGCTTTTGAAAAAACTGGCTGGCTCAATCGTTACTTGTCATATCGTGCCGCAACTCCGTTTGCGCTTTCAGAGCAATACCGAAACCTGGCAGAGGGCAAAAGCGGTGAAGAAATTTTCGATGACTGCCTTTACGCAGAGGTCAAAAAAAATGGGATTCTGCTTGGCTGTCCAGTAATTACCGAATCCTTGACAGAAATGGCAGAGAAACTTGATTTTCCACAACAAAGAGGCGGAACCGTTTTGCTTTACCTGGAAACTATGTTCTCTGTTGCCATGATTGAAAATCAAATTCTTACTTCAGCTTCTCAAAATGATTCCACAGACTCATATCAATTACGCCTTTTGAATATTTTACTGCTGGTTTTAAAATATCATTTTCCGCACAGCTACTACCGCATACCAAAAGAGGTGCCGCTTCCGGAATTACTCGAGCAGAATGAGTCCCTGAATGGAGTATTGATCCAGCTGGAAGAAGCACTGATTGGTTCTGTGACCCTGCCGGGCTATTCTTCTCTGGGGAATCGCCAGAATATTTTTGCTTTTTCAAAACTCTATTTTTTCCTGCTCTGGGCAAGGGAAACTACCAGAAATGATTCTTCCACTCCCGGCAAATATATTGAGATGGATAAGCAGCTCAGGCAGGAAATGATTATCGCGTTTGCAGCACTGATCTGGGCAGATGATTACATTGCAAGTGCTGAACAGCAGGTTTTTGAAAAATACATTGAACAAACTGGACTGGAAGAATCCAAGCAGAATGAACTTGGCAGGCGTATCCGTGAACCGGTAAAAACAGCAGATGTTAAATGTTCTTTTACCCAGTCAAGCATCAGCAGATACCTGGTTGAACAGTTGATTTTGCTTTCATTCATTGATAACCAGGAAGCATGGCAGGAACGTGAACTGATAGAAAATATTTCTCAAAAACTGGGATTATCCTCCGATGAACTGGAAGAATTATATTTCACTGTGGCAGAATTTTTTTCTGTTCACAATGAACGCCTTGAATTCCTGAAAAACAATGCTGCTGCAAAGCAATTCCAGGATTACATGAATGACAAGGTAGTTATGCTGGTTAAAAAAAATGTGGGGAATATAATGAAGGAGATTGAGGAAACGAAGGAGCTTTCTGAATTGCTTGTTAAAGCAACCACCACTCCTCTTACCAAGGAAGAAAAACAGAAGGTACAGGATCAGTTAATGGATATTGCAAAGACAATTCCGGCACTGGCTATTTTCGCTCTTCCAGGTGGAGGAATACTTTTGCCCATCCTGATCAAAGTGCTGCCTTTCAACATACTTCCAAGTTCATTTCAGGAAGAACCGGCATCCAGATAAAAATCAATTTGATGGCTACACGATTCTGGTTTGTGGTTTACAATCTGATTTTCCTGCCCCTTCTTTCAGGAACAGTCAAAATTCTTGCACCATTCAGGCGGAACATAAAAGACAGTCTGGAAAAAAGAGAAGGTCTGTGGGAACGTCTTGAAAACGCTGTTTCAAACCGGGACTGGCAAAAGCCTTTACTCTGGTTTCATGTTGCCAGTGCCGGTGAATTACTGCAGGCCCAGCCGCTAATCGATCGTTGTTCTGCTCAAGGTTCAGAATGCGTGCTGACCTACAGTTCAGTTAATGCATTTCGCTGGCTGCAACGGCCGGGACAGAAAGAAATGCTTAATTTGCTTGCAGCGGAATTTCTGCCGTTAGACCTGATCTGGAATGTTCGCAGATTGCTGGGATTGCTGCAGCCGTCCCGCTTGATCTGGGTTAGCTATGATTTGTGGCCTAATCTGGTCTGGGAAGCACACAGACAGAAAATCCCCCAATCCCTGGTATCCGGAATTGTTCATGCTTCTTCACTGCGTACGGTAAGCTTTGCCGGACGTTCTTTGTTTCGTACTCTTTATCAATGTCTTGAGCATGTTTTGACGGTTTCTGAAGCAGATCGTCAAAGGGTGCTTTCCGCGTTTCCGGAGCATCCACATGTCGAGGTGATGGGAGACACACGCTGTGACAGTGTTTTGGAACGCAGAGATAATCTGCATGTTCCGAAGCTGCCAGCGGCCGCAAAAGAAAAGCTGGTATTTATTGCGGGAAGTACATGGCCTCCGGATGAAAAATGCGTGTTCCCTGGACTGAAGGATGCGCTTGTAAGCCATCCGGAACTGTTTTTGATAATTGCTCCTCATGAGCCTACTGAAGATCACCTGAGCAATGCGGAAAATTATTTTTCCGAAATTCCAATGTCACGCTGGTCAAATATTTCATCTGACAGTGAACAGGTCAGGATTCTGCTGATAGATTCTGTCGGTATTCTGGCAGCACTGTATCATCATTCCCAAATGGCCTACGTGGGGGGAGCATTTACAACCGGAGTACATAATGTTCTGGAACCTGCAGTCATGGGGGCTACAATTGCCTTTGGTCCAAAACACAGCAATTCGATGGAAAGTCTTCAAATGCTGGAACAAGGACTGGCAGCATGCGTAAAGAATGCTGACGAATTTCACAGCTGGCTGTTTAATTTGCTGGACGACCGGAAGCGTTGCCAGGAATTGGGGAAGCAGTCCCGAGAGTATGTTGAAAGGCAGGCAGGAGCGTCAGAGCGATGTTTTCCTTTACTGGTCAGCTGAACTAAATTTC
>CAJXDX010000180.1 GCA_913052275.1 uncultured Pseudomonadota bacterium
TCTTTAATCTGAATATTCAGCTTCCAGGGAGCTTCCTGCATCTATAAGGTGCTGCATTTTGCGTTTCCAGACAATGCCTTCACTGGCCCAGCGTATAACAACACGAACAAATTCACGTCCAAAACCGAGCTTTCGCCCAATCTCCAGAAGGTAGTCAATTTCATTTGCACCAAGGATATTGTCCACCGAAATGACTGTGGCCAGGTCAATGAATATTTTTACTTCCAACTCTCTGGTTGCACCGGGCAGACGGTCCAATTGAGGGAGCTTCTGGTCTTTTACTGCCTGCATCATGTTTTTCACGTCTGTCTGCGTTGGTAAAAAAGAGAGCGCGCGTTCAAGATACTCTACTTCCTCTGGCGCAATTGAGCCGTCTGCTGTAATAGCTCCGCAGATTGCGTTGGCAAGCCACTGCTTCTGATCTTCGGAAAGCAGCTCAGGCTGCAGTCCGGAGGTTAACTGAAGTGCCATTAATTACCTTTCTATGATTTAATGAGCCGGAAAAATAACTGCTCTTACTAAACTTTTACCTCAGATTTTCTTAAAGTGCAAGAAATTGAGGTTCATGCGTTTGCATTTAAGTGAGCATTGAGCAATCAATCTTACACAAAAAAATCCTTCAATCTACTGAAATCTTCTGACAAAAATCAGCAGCAGTCTTAACAGGAATCGTTCTTGGATTGACCATCTGGACCAGCTGGTTTATAATGTAGCCCATTCAAATTTGGGTAATTCACCGAAAAACCTGTTCACAAAAAACGACTTATTTGTATTGCATTATGCTTCATCTATTAAAAGCCTGGTACACACTTTTTTTAACTTCCTGAAGATACATGAATGACGTACCTGTTTGCGTACTTGATATCAGCGTGCTGCTTTATACTCCGGAGGCACTTTATGACTTTCCTGATAAAGAAGTTGTAATCCCTGTATGCATCCTGGAGGAACTGGATTGCATCAAAATGGATTTGGGAGAAAAAGGGCGTTCAGCACAAATTATCACACGGATGCTGGATAAATGCAGGCAATTAGGTAGTCTGTCCGAAGGTGTTTGTCTGCCTAATGGTGGGAAATTGAGGATAGAGTTGTCAGAGCCGGATACAGGCTCTTTACCGTACAACCCTGATTTAAAGAATATTTCAAACAAGGTACTTGCTGTTGCATGGACACTATATCAGAAAAGCAGGGAAGTTGTTTTTGTTTCACAGGATGAAAATTTAAGAACGAAGGCTGACATACTAAATGTTCCTACAATTTGCTATCAGGGAAACAGACTGGATGATTCAATCCTTTATTCAGGAATGCACCGCTATGAAGTTGATAAACAAAAATTGCGCAGACTTGCGAAACAGGCTTCAATTTCAAAAGAAGAGGTATTTTCTGAGCAGCAGCAAAGGGAAGAAATTAATCCAAATGAAGGACTATTGCTGAGCAGTTCTGAAGCACCGGATGAAGAAGTATTAGCTACATATAATTCGGAGAAAGAGCAGTTCGAACAGGTTTCAAAAGAACAGGGTGTCTGGGGAATCCGTGCAAGAAATCCTGAACAGCAGCTGGCATTGGCACTGTTGCAGAATCCGGAGATTTCGGTTGTTACGCTGAGTGGGAAATCGGGAACAGGCAAGACTTTGCTGGCTTTAGCTGTGGGTTTACAGCAAATGCTGGTAGATAATATTTATTCATGCATGCTGGCCTCAAGGCCAATTTTTCCAATGGGGCGTGATCTGGGATACCTGCCAGGAGATGCTCAGGAAAAACTTGCTCCATGGATGCAGCCGATTTTTGATAATCTGGAACTGCTGATCAATAATCCAGCTGCAAAAAGCGCTTCAAAACGTGACAGTTACCATGAGCTGATGAACAGGGGAATGTTGATTGTTGAACCGCTGACATATATTAGGGGACGCACTATTCCCAATCAGTATATGATTGTTGATGAAGCACAGAACCTTACACCACACGAAATGAAAACCATAGTTACCAGAGTGGGCGAAGGGACTAAAATAGTTTTGACAGGTGATCCAAATCAAATTGACAATCCGGATGTAAATCTTTCCTCCAACGGACTGAGTACGCTGGTTGAGCGTTTCAAGGAATCATCAATGTCAGGGCATGTGCGTTTCACCAGCTGCGAACGCTCTCCACTTGCCGAATTAGCAGCAACATTACTATAGTAAAGGCGGTAGTCCTTAATAAATTAAACAGTAAAAAAAACTTTAAACGATCAAATTTGAACACACAAAATGTCTCTAGACTGGAAAATTGAACCGCCTCCGCCTTCGCAGCTTACTGACCGCGATGTCCGTTTAACCGGTTCACATTTGTCCGGAAAACGTGTTGCTTTGCTGGTAACAGGCAGCATTGCGGCGTACCGAATGCCTGATCTGGTGCGCGATTTTCGCAGGGAAGGGGCTGACGTAGTTGTTTATGCCACTAATGAGGGACTGCGTTATGTTGCCAAGGAGGCACTTGAATGGTGCTCACAGAATCCTGTAATAGACCGATTTACTTCCGAGGCAGAACATTTAAGTGACGTTACTCCATTTGATGTTTTTGTTGTCGCTCCTGCATCGTACAACATATTGAATAAGGCAGCACTGGGTATTGCGGATTGTGTAGTTTCCTCGGCCATCGCAGCGGCTCTTGGAAGAATGGAGCGCATGGGAATTCCGGTTTTATTCGCGCCTGCAATGCACGGTTCGATGCATAACAAAATTCTGACTCGCTCTATGCAGACATTGCAGGAAATGGGGGTCAGCCTGATTCCACCCACACAAGCTCATGGTAAAAATAATTTAGCCTCTCTGGACCTGATTGTGGCTGCCACAATCAGGTCTCTCAGTAAATCCTCACTTTACGGAAAATCTGTGCTGATCACTGGCGGTCCGACTCCTGTTCCATTGGACAACATAAGGAGTATCACTACATACTTCACAGGTACTCTTTCCATCAAGTTAGCACGGGAAGCCTGGCTGCGCGGGGCATCAGTTGAATTGATTCTGGGTAAGGGAAGCCGTTCTGCGCCGGATTTTATAAATACTAAAATTGCATCAACGTTTGAGGATTATGCAAATATATTGAAAGAGTCACTCAGTCAGCAGTCTTTTGACTGGGGAATTTTTACTGCAGCGGTTGCGGATTTCCAGCCCGTAAAAGTTTACCAAGGGAAATTATCAAGCAGGATAAAACAGTTAGATTTAAAACTGATGCCGACTCCAAAGATGGTTGATGAAGTGCGAAAGAAATATCCTCAGCTTAAAACGGTTACCTTCAAGTATGAAGAAAATGTTTCTCATGAAGAACTGATGAAGATTGCTAAAAAACCCTTTTCCAAAAAAGGAGGACCACAAATGGTTGTGGCAAATCGTGCAGAAGAGTTCAAACCGGATGGCACCCAGGTGGCATGGTTAATTCAGCCTGAAAACGAACCTGAGAAACATGTAGGAAAGGAAGACATCGCCAACGCAATTCTCAAGCGCATCGAATTGACTCCCTGAAGAAATCCATTAAATTTTTTTTCATTTTTTTGTGCTGTTTCAGAGATTCAGACAGGGCTAAATTAAAGTCTGAAAGTCGATGAACCATAATTTTTCCAGATTGATTTCACTCTAGGAAAAATACAACATCCATAATTCACCAGGGCAATAAGCATAATGCTGGACCGCAGGATAAACACAATAATACATCCAATCATGAACGGTCTGGCGAATCATATCCCTCGTCAAATTTCCGCAAATACAATCACACTTGCCGGCT
>CAJXDX010000181.1 GCA_913052275.1 uncultured Pseudomonadota bacterium
GCATCAAATTATTCAAGGTAAGCGCTTCCAATAAATAATATGTATTCCATGAAGAACTGCACACCGTTTGAAAACGGGAAACGATATTACCCGCTCAGCCAGCATTATCGGGAGCACTTTGGTGAAAAAGTATACAAAGTAAGTGTTTCAGTAGCAGAGTCCTGTCCAAACAGGGAAGGTCATAACGGAATGACTGTATGCATTTTTTGTGATGAATGGGGTTCCGCAGCTTATCATCAGTTCAGTGACTTGCCTATATTTAAGCAAATCCAAATAAACCGAGAGGCCATCCGCAAACGTTATAAAGCTGAAAAATTTCTAATTTATTTTCAAGCCTACACCAACACATTCGGGCATTTCAGGGATCTGGAAACTCTGTATCATAAAGCTTTAAAAGAAAAGGATGTAGTCGGATTGGTGGTTGGAACTCGTCCTGATTGTCTGCCAAAAAGAATTTTACAGAAATTTGCTGTACTCTCGCAGGAACAATATCTATCAGTAGAGCTTGGAGTACAAACTTTTGATGATCATCAACTGAATTTTCTCTCAAGAGGTCATGACAGCGTAACTTCCATAGAAGCAATTCGGAAACTGAAATCTTTGTCAACTGTTAATATATGTGTGCATTTAATGTTTGGGCTTCCGCATGAAACTGATCAGCAAATTCGCGAAACAGCACAATTGTTATCAGAACTGGAAGTTAACGGAGTAAAACTGCACAACCTGCATGTACTCCGGAACACAGCACTTGAAAAGTTGTTCAATGAATCTAAATTTATTCCAATAGAACTTGAGGAATATGCTCGCAGAGTAGCAATCTTCCTTGAATATCTTTCTCCAAAAATTGCCGTGCATCGTTTGGCTGCGGTCGCTTCACGCTGGGACCAGTTAGTGGCACCATCCTGGACTCGTGAAAAAATGCGTCCCGCTCAGTTTATTGATGATTATTTGGAAGCAAATCAAACATGGCAGGGTCGAAAATTCTATGTTAATTAATTTTATTCCAGACTGTATGCTGCTGGTTTAGTTCAGTAAAAATATAAAGAATAAATTCCATCAATATAATTTTTATTAAAACCACCTAAAAATTTTACTTTACTTAAAAACGAAATTTGGTTGCTGAAACACTAAAGTTGCTGAAAAAAACGGAAAATGAAAATGTATCAGAAAAAATCTTTACTGAGAAAGAGCTGGATAAATTAATTACTGAGAAGTCAGATCGAGTATTAGCAAAAAAGATACTTGAACTGCTGCAGGATTCCAAGGCAGAGGAAATTGTTTTGATTGATGTGCGTGACAGTTCAAATTTAGCCGATTATCTGTTTATTTGTGAGGGGCGGTCCCAGCTGCATTGCCGAGGAATTGCTGAAAATGTGGTGTTTCGTTTAAAACATCAGGGTGAGATTCATTTGGGTATAGAAGGTGAGCTTGAAGGAAACTGGGTACTGCTTGATTATGGAAATATTATCCTGCATGTGTTTCATCCGGAAATTCGTAAATACTACAACTTAGAAGAATTATATGCACCTCATCAAGTAAAGGACGGCATAAATAATAACAATCCCGCAAATTAATATGCAAAGGATACTATATGCCAGATGAGGTTCTTCCTGAATGGCTGGAAGATTTAGAGAAAATTCCACTTGATTCCCGATTAAGACGCAAAGAATCTCTAAAGCGCTTCAACACATGGAGAATTGGCGGTGCTGCAGAATGCCTGATTGATGTTGTAAATGTTCAGGATTTAAGACTTCTGCTACCGTTCATCCGCAAACATCGCATTCCCTGGTTCATCATCGGCAAAGGTTCAAACCTGCTTGTGCCTGACAATACCTGGCCAGGAATCATAATACACCTGAGTGGGGATTTTAAAAGCTGGGAACCTTTAGAAGAAAATAGTAATTCAGGAAAAAATCAGGTCTCTGCTGGGGCTGCTCTGGCAGATGTAACATTTGCTCAGAAATGTGTGCCTCACGGATGGGGGGGCATGGAGTTTTTAATAGGAATTCCAGGCACGATTGGCGGAGCAATTGCCATGAACGCAGGGGCACATGGTGCAGAAACTGCTGATTTTCTAGAAGAAATAGAGTGGATGGATATGGAAGGGAATTTACATTCCACACCCAGAGAGAAACTGGAATTCCGCTATCGTTACTCTGAACTTAATGGAAATTTTGGACGGGTAATCACTCGTGCAGTACTTTCACTCAATGAATCAGATCCGGAATCTGTTGAAAAAAAAATACTGGAATGTCAAAAATTCCGGATGGAAAAGCAACCATATAACCAGCCCAGCTGCGGGTCTGTTTTTAAAAATCCCCCCGGGGATTATGCCGCACGCTTGATAGAAGCTTCCGGATTAAAAGGTAAAATCCAGGGGGGTGCTCAAATCAGCCCTAAGCAGGCAAATTTTATTGTTAACCTGGGCGAGGCGTCTTCTGATGATATTTTGTCTTTGATCAACACTGCCCGCGAAACAGTTTTAAGAAATTACTCAATAGATTTGATGCCCGAGGTTCAAATCCTGCAGAGTGCTGTATATGGTTAATTTTTTTATAAGTAGTTCTCAGGGAGTTTTTTTAGTACCGCACTCATTCCGCCTGAACCAAATACGAACAATGATATTTACACCCCTTTGTCATGAAGGATCTTAAAAGACAGTCAAATCGTAGACCGGCGGTAAGGAAGCTTGGCACATCATCAGTTGCTGTCAGGAAAAACCGCAGTAATCCAATTCCTGGTCTTTCAGTTAAACTGCGCAAACCTTTTAATGAGCCTGGGTTTCGTAATTCTTGGGTACCATCGTATTTTGTCGAAAATGAACCCGCAGTGTTACGTGAAAAAATACGCTGGTTAATTCAAAGATTTTTTGGAATATGCGGATTAATTTTTATATTGTGGCTGGCAGGAGGAAGTCTATGGGTTGGCGAGGCTTTTTTCAAGCAACCTCTGAAAAAGGTATATTTTGAAGGTAACCAGCTGTTAAAAGACTCCGATGTGTTGAGAACCAGCGGACTGCGGCCCGGGCAAAGACTATTCGATCTAAAGCCATATCACGTTGCTGCACAATTGCAAACGCATCCAATTGTTCAAAAAGCTGACATACGAAGAAAATTTCCTGATGAAATTCATCTGATACTGAGTGAACACCGGCCTGTTGCTATGCTTAAGATTTCTCAAGAAATTAATGATCTATCACATGATACTTTACAAAATGCTAATTATTTCCTGATAGGCCATGATCAGCGTTTGCTTAAACAACTGCCTTTAGAGGAACTGCGTAATTCACCGCACAGAAGCCTCCCGCTTATCAAAGGATTAACAGTTCCATATACGAGACTGGGTAAGCGTTTGAATTCCTCTGTTCTCGAAAGGGGGTTAACATTGTTGAGTACACTTCAGAATATCCCTATGGATCAAATAAATGAAAATCCAAAAACACTGACTGGATTTAAAGATCATAATAGAATGGTTGACTGGTCTTCTCAAAAAATCCGGATTGATATTTCAGACCCTCTTAACCTGAAAATAAGCTGGCCCCTGAAATCACCCGAATTTCAACCAGGTTCACCAGAGCTGCTTCGCTCAGTACCGCTGACCATTCAAATGGGGAATAGGAATTTTAGTGAACGCATTCGTACCTTCCAAAACATTTTTCCAATAATAGACCAACAACATCCTGAGCTTCAAAGTATTGACCTTCGTTATGAAAAAAGGGTAATGCTGATACCATTATAAAAACA
>CAJXDX010000182.1 GCA_913052275.1 uncultured Pseudomonadota bacterium
GCTGAAGAACTGCCGGTCTTCAATTCAATGGGATTCCTCATCCGCCATAGTTTCCAGTTCCACTGGAAGAACAGCAATTATCAGGATTTCGATCAGTTCCTTTCTACGCTGAAGCGTAAGCGCCGTAAGGAAATAATTAGAGAACGTAAGCAAATTAAAGAACAAATGATAACTGTTTCAGTTCTGGAAGGTGATGATATAACAAGGGAACACATAGCTCAGATGTATAAATTTTATATTTCTACCATCAGTAGAAAATGGGGTCATCCATATCTTTCATTAGAGTTTTTTTACAGAATACAACAAACTATGCTGAAGAGACTGGTGTTAATTTTGGCATATGTCGATGAAGATTGTGTGGCAGGAGCAATAAATTTTCAAAAAGGTGATTGTTTATATGGACGTTACTGGGGATGTAAAGGCAATTACAGGAGTTTGCATTTTGAATTATGCTACTATCAGCCGATAGAATACGCGATACGCAAAGGAATAAGCTTGTTCGAAGCAGGAGCCCAGGGTGAGCATAAAATTCAACGTGGTTTTCTTCCGGAGCTTACATATAGTGCACACTGGGTGGAACATCCGGGGTTCCGAAGTTCGATCTCTAATTTTCTGGAACAGGAGAAAGCATCAATTCGACAAGGCATTAAAGAATTCAGTCCACACTCACCCTATCGGGACAGTGTTTCTTTATCAGCTTTTGAATCACGATCGTAAAGCGGATTTTCGCAAATTACTTTTATCGTTTCCGCATACCAGCGGCCACCCCTTTTTGCACGCAGTCTTTGACTGTTGAGAAATTTGGCTATTTTATGGTAGCTTAGGTTTTCATCCTCCCGTTTTTCTCTGATGATTGCGGCAATTGCCAGTTCCTTTTCTAAAGGAATAAGCCGTTTTTTGTGGTAAGTATAACCAAATGGAGCATGCCCTACACGCTCACCAATCTTCCTTTTAAGTTCAATCATCTGTCGTGTACGGTCCGGAATAGATTTAGCATCCCAGAGAGCCAAAATTCCAACTGCGTCCAAAACTTTTTTACCAGACTTTGATTTTGAATCCAGACCTTCCATGATTGAAACAAACCTTACATTTTTTTCTTCAAATAGATCCAATAATTGCTTATGCAGACGGATTACCCTTGTTAACCTGTCCAGACGGGCAACAACAAGAACCGAAACTTCTTCTTGTTCAATCAAGGAGATAAGTTTTTTCAAATTCGGCAATTCCAGGCTGGCACTGCTGGAGGCTGTGTCACGGAAGATTTTCCGGATTGCCAATCCCTTCTCTTCAGTCCATCTTCTGATTATTTTGACTTGATTCCTTATGCCCAGATTTTTTGGGGTAGGGCGCTGATTGTTTAAACGTGCGTATCCAAAAACACTCATTTTTCTTAAACTGCAAAATCCAGATGAATCATTTAATTGTATTATTGTGAATTATGTTACGTGAATAGAATACAAGCCAAGTTAAACCTTGAAAGGAATCCTCTGTTTTCCAGAAACAATGATCAAGTGTTTTGTATTTTTTTTAAATATCAATAGGAGTTAACACTATATTAACACTTGACTGACTAATTTCAGCTGAGTACTCTGATATCATGTAAAATGCCATAAATTAATGTACTGAATTTTTTCAGGATAATTTGTTAAAAGGATGTCTTCAGCAAAATTAATTTCGAACATGCTGCAGTGTGACAAAAGGGAAAATGCCATTTGAAAGCAATTTACGCAGGGAATGCGAACAAATTCTTGGAAAAGAGTGGGTCAAGGATGATCCTGTTACTCTTTACGCATATCGCTGTGACGGGCTTACTCTTTATGCTGCACCGCCGATGGCAGTAGTGTTTCCCGGGACAGTTGAGGAGCTGACATCAATTGTCAAATTGCTTAATCGACATAAAATAAGCTTTATTGCCAGGGGGGCGGGTACAGGGCTTTCCGGAGGTGCTGTGCCGCAGGACAAAAGCGTTATTATAGAGATGGCTCGTTTCAAGGAAGTTCATGAAGTTGATTGGGAGAACAGGACCATCACCGTTGGACCCGGAGTGATAAATTTACGTATCTCTGAACATGTCAATTCAGAAGGCTTCCATTACGCCCCGGACCCATCCTCTCAAAAAGCCTGCACAATAGGAGGTAATTTAGCGGAGAACTCAGGCGGACCGCATACTCTCAAATATGGTGTGACCGTCAATCATGTGCTCGGCATGGAAATAGTTTTGCCCGATGGTGAA
Organism: uncultured Pseudomonadota bacterium; assembly: GCA_913052275.1. GTDB lineage: Bacteria > SAR324 > SAR324 > SAR324 > NAC60-12 > Arctic96AD-7. The sequence goes on from CAJXDX010000182.1 coordinate 2,234, forward strand.
CTGGTCACTCTCGGCGGGAAACATCTCGGGATGCCTGGTCCGGATTTACTTGGACTGATGACAGGTTCAGAAGGAACTTTTGCCATTATCACTAAAATAATATGCAGGCTTACCCCCAATCCAGAAACAGCCGTAACTCTGCTTGGTATATACTCTTCTGTGAGGGAAGCATGTGAATCCGTCTCCAGCATAATTCGCCATGGAATAATCCCGGCAGCCATGGAAATGCTTGACAAAATAACCATTGCTGCAGTTGAAAAAGCACTGAAGCCCGGGTTCCCTCTTGATGCTGAAGCTGTGCTGATTGTTGAACTGGATGGTTTGATTGATGGATTGGATGATGAGGCCAGGGTGGTTGAAAATTTGCTTAAAGAGTCCGGAGCAACTGAAGTCAGTCGTGCCAGGGATGAATCCGAACGGGCTAAAATTTGGCGCGCGCGCAAAGAAGCTTTTGGAGCGATCGGACAAATTTCCCCCAGCTACTATGTCCAGGACGGAGTGATCCCCAGAAGTAAACTACCTGAAGTGTTGGATGAAATTTCCAATATCGGCAAAAAACATGGTTTGACTGTTGCCAATGTCTTTCATGCCGGGGATGGCAATCTGCATCCTCTGATTCTCTACAATTATGAAAATCCTGAAGAGGTCGAAAAGTCACATTTAATTGGTGAGGAAATTTTATCTTCCTGTATCCGTCATGGAGGCGCACTGTCCGGAGAGCATGGAATCGGTCTTGAAAAAGCAGAATGGATGACTGAGCTTTATTCAAATGATTCGCTTAAAAACATGCAGAATGTACGGACGTTTTTCAATCCCGAAAACCTGTTAAATCCCGGGAAGCTGTTCCCGCAACCCGGACGCTGTGCTGAATCAAAAAGCGGAACTTCGCCTAAAAGCACTGGAGTTTTAGATAAAACTAAAATTGTGGCTGCAAAATCCGGAATTGCGGTATGAGCAGATATGAACCTGGCACACTCAAGGAAATACAAAGCTGGGTTTCTTCACGAATTGAGTCTCAGGATCTATTCCGGATCTGTGGCAATTGTTCCCGTAGCCTGACCCCTGCCTCAGGAAATTCAGACACAATTCCCGCAGACATTCTCTCACTTAAAAACCTGAACAAAACCCGTTTTTTTGATCCTGATGACATGGTCGTCGGGGTTGAAGCAGGAATGAGTATCAGGACTTTACAGAAAATGCTGGGAGAGAGGAATATGCTGCTACCTGTAAATCCATGGTATCCCGATTCCTGTGTGGGCTCTGTGGCCGCCTGTAACGATTTTGGACCAAACCGTATGTTTATGGGCGGACTCAGGGATTATATAATAGGCATTGAATACATAAACGGGAAAGGGGAAATTGTTAATGCTGGCGGGAAGGTTGTAAAAAATGTTTCCGGTTACGACCTGACAAGAATGATGCTTGGAAGTCAGGGAGGATTGGGTGTTATTACAGCTCTGAATTTTAAGGTGCTTCCAAATCCAGTTGAACCGCATGGCA
>CAJXDX010000183.1 GCA_913052275.1 uncultured Pseudomonadota bacterium
GGTTTATTAAACAAAGAAAGATACACAAAAAAACAGAACAGCAGAGTAATCAGGTCTGCAAAGGTGACAATCCACTTAACCTCTTTGTTTGTGGTTTTCTTTTCTCCAAACATTATTTCTTCTTAACAGAACCGACTTTAAATATTTAGTTATTCCTGAAAGCCGCCGCAGTTAAATACTGAAATATTTTTAAATATAAACCATTATCCATACTGTTCATCAAATTCATCCCTCTTGTGAGGCAGGAAATTGTGAAGTTCCTGAAGAATTGTGTAAGGTGCCTCACGACGTGCTATTCGATTAACACTTTCAGTAACCATTTCCAGCAGTATAAGATTTGACTCCTTAAGCTGTTTGCGTTTTGATGCAATGGGCAATAAAACCATGTTTGATATAATCACCCCATACAGAGTCGTCAGCATGGCAATTGACATGGCCTGCATAACTGAACGGATGCTTCCGGTTTCGGCAAGCATCAGCACCAGGCCGACGATAGTTCCAACCATGCCGAAGGCAGGCGCGGCAGTACCCATAAAATCGAAAATTTCAATTTCTTCATCCGCACGCTGTTCATACATCTGCACTTCTGCGCGTAATATCTGCTTCAGAGACTCTTCCTCAACCTGTTCCCGAACTATTAGCCCCTCAATCCAGCGACGCATAAATGGATTCTGTAGACTGCTGATATCATCATTGGTAATCCGCTTCCCGCTGAATCTTTTTTCCGCGATTAGCTTGGATTGATCATAAACTTCCTGAGTTGCTTCTTCAGCAAAATCTGCCGCAAAAACCTTCGGGATGCTTTTAAAACATCTGATTGTCTTTGTGAACGGATAAGCAACAAAAGTGGCTGAGAGAGTTCCGCCAAAAACAATTAAAAAAGATTTGACATCAAAAAACCGTAAAATTTGAACAATGTATTTGTTGATATCTTCCGCAGCACCTGTGCTCTCCAGGAAGAGGGCAACATTAGAAAATTCTGCTGGCCACAGTATTCCTAGAAGAATGAAAAATGTTCCGGATACAAATCCGACTATAGTACCTACTTTATCTGCGCTTGATTGTTTCATGATTCCTGTTTCTCCCAAATTTTGCCAAGCTCAACGTGAACATGGCGCATAAACACATTTCTGTGAAGATCTCTAAGTTGTTCTATTCTCGATTTAGCTTCCTCGTCTTCATCTCGCTCTTTTTGAAAGCCTTCTAATTGTTCTTGATAATATTTTTTAGTATCTTCGGGATATTCCTTCATTATTTTGTCAGTTACTGACGTATGAGAATCAAGGAGTATATAAGGAACCGAAACTTTAGCTCCAGTAATCAATCTTGAACGCTCAAACCGTTCCATCACCCTACTAATAAGAGCGTCATCTATGAATTCACTAGTTTCTAAATCTTCAAAAGAAAGGCTCCTCTCTCTTATTAGTTCAACTGCATCTTTTGCAAGGGCTGCAATTTCAGGATTCTTCTTTTTAAGTTCATCAGCACTGCCAAGGATATCTTTCCACTGATCAGCACTAATCTGACCGGAAATTTCTCCAACACGCCCCAGTCCATCAAATGGCATGGGTAATTTCTTAGCTAACTCGGCAAGTTCATCTGCCAACTCTTGTAATTCATTCGGAGTGACTTTTATATCCTTCATAGTTAAAACAATTCCTAAAGCATCTTCATCGGGGATAGCCTTTAGGATATTAGCCATTTCGTTGGGGTCCATTTGACTAAAAACAATAGCTTGGCTATGGGGTTTCACTTCTTTAAGTAAATCAATACGTACTTGTGGGGGCATCTTCTTGATGAATCCAAAGTAATCAATTTTTTCCTCATCATCATCTCCTTCTGCTTCATCTTCAGGAAGCGCAAGCTCCTCTTCCTCCTCTTCTTCTTCCGGAGCCATGGCCTCAATGGCAGTAGCCACTTTCCCCAATGTATCCTGAAGCGGATGTTCCTTGTCCTCTTTTTCACGTGTGCTGCGTGAAACAAAGAAAAACAATGCCAGGGTCAAAAGCAGCAGAATTGCCAGTGTTCCCAGAATACCCCATTGAGCAGGTGTGATTGCGTCCGTACCTTCAGGTTTATATTCAGGAATTAATTCTTCAACCCCCAGCATTTCATATCCGGGTGGAAAAACCGCGCTGATATCAGCAGCACGCTTGAGCTTCTCCTGTGCTGAAGTCGGTTCGTCCTTATTCAAATCAGCACGCGCCGCAACCAGCAGGTTAACGTATTCAACAAGTTTTGATGAAAAATCAGGACGTTCAATTTTTAACTTTTCCAGAACAACCGATTGTTCGAAGCGATCCTGGGAATTTAATTCTGAAACTTCTGAACGGACACGCATTTCAATCTGGTCCAGATCTACCGATTTGTTTACGGTCAAAATTATTGTTCGATAATTTAGTACGGTTTGTACATCCTTATCCTGCGTAGCTATTTTTACTCCGGGGACCAGGTCACTGTCTTTTTTTACAGGCTCATTATCCAGGACTGAGTGAAGGACAACTGATACATCAATATATTCTTCCCGCAGAGCTTTACGCAGTATTTTGTGAATGCGCTCACGCAGTTCCGGTTCAGGTCGGCTTCGGCTCAGGTATTCCGCATCCAATGACTCAAAATTCAGGATCATCAGCAAAATTACAATGCCGATGCACTTGAAAAAAGTCTGTTTTGTGAACATGAAATTTTTCATAAAAAAATCATGGATCCCAATGAAAAAACATAATTACAAAAAAAGTTGTGAATATGAAAATATTGTTAACCGTTACTTGTATCTTTTTTTACTGAAAATGTCAAGAGAATATAGACTTGAAAAAGCAGGTTTTTGTAACATCAAAAATCCAGTTAAAACAAAGCCATTTTAGCGGAATTTGCAATGGATTGACAGTATTCAGCTTAAAGGAATTTAGCTGTTAAATTTGACATACAAAGTAATTTGTCAGGGACTGCTTTATGCTGTAAACAAGAACAGGAATCAGAACACGTTTTGAAGGCTGTTCTTTTTTGCCGTTCATGGTAGTGAATTTGATTGGAAATTTTCCCCTGTTTATAGAGTTTATTTTTTTCAGTAAACGAAATTGATATTCGTTGCAATAGTGCAATACCTGAGTTAGTCTAGTTCCGAAAATGGCTTGCAAAAGAGTTTAAATTGCTTTAATTGTTGTATCTGCCAAACTTTAAAACCTGTAAAGTTATTTATCAGCACAACGAATGATGAGAATTTTTGCTGTTTACTTTGTTTTTCTGTCCATAATCATGGCCGGGTGTGCTTCTACCACTCCAGAGCCTCCGCCAATAGTTGAGGAAGGAGTAGAAGGACAGGATGAAACACAGAAGGACCTGGAACATAAGAGAAATATTGAAGAACTGGAGCTGCAGCAGAGTGAAATACTAGAAGGACTCCTGGAAGAAGAGACTTTTGCAGAATCTTTATCTGCAGTTGCTGATGATAGCGAGCTGTATACAAATGAAGAGGCTGATGGAGAAGCAGGTGATGAAAGTCAGTTGTTAGCAATGACAGAAGTGGAAACTCAGGAAGTTATTCAACCTGAACCTGCAGTAACTGAAGTTTCCCCGGAAGAGGAAACACAGGAACCGTCATTGCAGGAACTGTTAGATACCTCTTTCGATAAAGATGCCTCTGAAGATTCTTCAAAAATAACTGCTCAGGAGGAACCGCAGCTTCCTCCTACTCCTTCATTGCCGAAGGAACTTGCTGTGATTGT
>CAJXDX010000184.1 GCA_913052275.1 uncultured Pseudomonadota bacterium
TGACTCATATTGAGCATAGGCAGAAGCACTGCTAAAGCAATAAATCCTACTGCCCCCCCCAGCAACAGAATCAAGATCGGTTGCAAAAGAGATGTCATAGCTTCCAGCAAGGTGTTTACTTCTTCCTGCATTCGGTCCGCGACTTTTTCCAGCAGTTCATCCAGTCGAGCAGCCTCTTCGCCAATGGACACCACATGACGTACGTATTCAGGAAAATAATCTATCCTGGCCATGGCTGCAGAAAGCGGAATTCCTTTGTTGTTCACATCAACAATCATTTGATCAAGCTTTTCAATGAATAATTTATTTACAACCACTTTTTTGGAAATTTCCAGTGAAGTTTTCAAATCCACATCACTTTTAAGGAGGGTTCCAAGAGTCTGGCAATAACGGGCAACCATAACCTTGATGCGAAGACGGCTCAGCCCGGGCATATTAAGTTCAATCCTGTTTTTCCACACCTTGCCTTGTTCGCTCCTGAAAAATATTTTTGATGCAGTTGCAACCAGCAAAAAAATAAATATCAGCAAAAACCAGTGGTTCACTACAAATTCACTTATACCCATCAAAATCCGGGTCGGCATCGGCAGCGCTGCTTCCTGACTTTCAAAAATGCTGGTAATCTTAGGCACAATGTTTGTGATCATGAAAATTACCACTGCCACTCCAAAAACGGTCATGAAAGCAGGATATATAAGTGCTCCCTTTATTTTGGAACGCACTCGTTCCTGTGTTTCATAATAGTCTGCCAGACGCCTCATGATTATTCCGAGATTACCGGAATTTTCTCCTGAACGCACCATACTCACGTACATTGCTGGAAACACGTCCGGATGTTTCTCCATGGCCCCTGCCAGCGGCACGCCTTCCACAACTTGTGCTCGAACATCTGAGAGAATGCTTTGGAATCGTGAATCTTCTGTCTGCGGAATGATCAGTTGAAAAGCCTTGTCATATGGAATTGAAGCATCAAGCAATACTTCCAACTGCCGCGTGAACTGTGTAAGAACCTTTCCTGAAGTCCCTTTGTGAAAAGGTAATTTGGGGAATTTAATTTTTCCTGAATCACTAACTTTGCCGAAATTTGCTCTGTACAGGCGACTGGTACGGATTTCCTTGGGGAAAAGTTCCCTGGAGCGCAGAAACTGGCGTACCTCAGATTCTGATGACGCATCTTTACTTCCTTTGTGCAATGTGCCTTCAGCGTCAAAGGCCTGATAATTATAAATTGGCATATAAAGCTTTTGCTTGAAAAAATTTTAATTTATACCGGCTTCATGAAATGATTTCTAACTTTCACTCCAATTTCTCTTTTCAGCAACCGACAGCAGTTTAACCAGAATAATCAATTGCACCTGGAGGAGACCTGAGTCTGCAAATTTCCTTAACAGTTGACGCCTTTAAGTTCTATCCGTACACTAATGTCTGTCTTCAGCTTTAATTATACACAAGGAATTTAGTATGGCAAAGGAGTATCCGCCTTTGAAAAGTGTGCCTGGATTTTCCTGGCTTGGAATAAATCTGGGTATCAGGGATGAAACTCCTGATTTTGGGGTAATTGCTTCTGATTGCGAATGCTCCGCAGCAGGAGTTTTCACCAGGAACAACATACCTGGAGCACCAGTCATCATTGGCCGGGAACATATACAGGATGGTCAATTGCAGGCAATTGTTGTCAACTCAAAAATTGCCAATGTTGCCACCGGCCAGTCCGGAATTGAAGACGCAAAAAACATGTGCCGCTGGACAGCATCTTCTCTGGGAATTGCTCCGGAACAGGTCCTCCCCTCTTCAACCGGTGTAATCGGTAAAAGGCTGCCTGTCCGGAAAATACAGGCAGGTTGTGAATCTATTCCTGAAAAACTTGGTTCTACTCCGGAACATATTGAGAACTTTGCCCGTGCGATCATGACAACTGATACAAACCCGAAATGGGGCTGTGCGTCAATCGGTAATGCAACATTGCTCGGAGTCGCCAAAGGTGCAGGAATGATTGAACCTGATATGGCAACCATGCTTAGTTATTTTGTTACTGATGCCCGTCTCAGCCACGAATTGCTGCAAAAAATGCTCAACCGAGTTGTCAACAAGTCCTTCAACCGTATCTCCATTGATACTGATACTTCCACCAGCGACACCGTAATTGTCCTTGCCAACGGCCTGGCTGGAGAGGTAGATGCAGAAAAATTTGAAGAAGCATTCACAAGGATTGCAGTTAATCTGGCCAAAGAAATAGCACGTGATGGGGAAGGCTCAAAAAAGCTGATTGAACTCACTGTGTCCGGTGCTGAATCACAACAAATGGCCCTGCAAATTGCAAAATCAATTATTAACTCACCTTTGGTCAAAACCGCAATCCACGGAGCAGATCCAAACTGGGGCCGTTTTGTGATGGCAGTAGGAAAAGTATTTCAGTATCCGGTAAGTTTGGACGAATTATCCATTCGATTTGGAAGCGGAAGCCAGGGCATGACTGTGAATGCACATAATCTGGACTCCAGTAAAGTCAGCCTGGATGCAATTTCAAAGTATCTGCAAAACAATGAAGTACAGCTGGAAGTCACAGTAGGAAAAGGCAGTTTTGCTGAAACAGTCTGGGGCTGTGATTTAACTAAGGAGTATATTGAAATAAATGCCTTTTACACAACATGACCTTTTGGATGAAGTAGTGGAAAGCCATCGCTCCTGTTTTCAGAGTCTTCAATTTTCTTCATTCCAAACAACAAAGTAAAATAACTGAAAACAGACAGAGAAATATTTTTTAATACTTAAGAGGCAAACAAACTTGCAGACTAAAAACAATACATCAGAAAGCAGCAGTGCCAACACTGCAGTTCTGATGATAAACCTCGGTACTCCAGATGCTCCAAACACACCGGAAGTCCGGACTTATTTAAGGGAGCTGCTCTCTTCAGACCGTGTGCTTGATATAAATCCTGTCTTACGCTGGCTGCTTCTGAACCTGTTCATTCTTCCCTTCCGGCCCAAAAAATCTGCAAAAGCATATCAAAAAATTTGGTTAGAGGAAGGTTCACCGCTCATGGTCTATAGTCAAAAGCTGAAAAAAGCTTTGACAGAACATTTTGCGGCAGAAAAAATTCATGTTGAGCTTGCAATGCAATGCGGCGAACCTTCAATAAAAAATGCTCTGGACCGTCTTCGTGTAAAGGGATACAGTCGCATAATTGTGCTTCCCATGTATCCGCAATACGCCTCAAGTACTTTTGGAGGAGCAATAGAAGATCTTTACAGGGAAATACTTAATGACTGGAACATGCCTCAGCTGCAGATTGTTCCCCCATTTTTTTCAGATTCACGATTTATTGAAGCATGGGCTAAAGTGGGACTGCCTTATCTCGATCATGATCCGGACCATGTGCTGTTCAGTTTCCATGGACTTCCACTCAGGCATTTGAAAAAAAGCGATATCTCAGGAAACTGGTGCCGAAATAATAAGGAGTGCTGCCTGAAATTAACAAATCAAAATAAATACTGCTACAGCGCGCATTGTCACCAAACATCAAAATTACTGGCAGAACGCTTGAACCTGGATGCAGAAAAATGGTCAGTGAGTTTTCAGTCCCGCTTTGGTCGTGAGGAATGGGTTAAACCCTACACAGAGC
>CAJXDX010000185.1 GCA_913052275.1 uncultured Pseudomonadota bacterium
ATTCTTTCAAGGTCAATAGTAAGCATGCCATTAACCAAGTCGGCTCCTTTTACTACAACATCGTCAGAAAGGGTGAAACTTCGTGAGAATGCTCTCCTGGCAATTCCACGATGTAAATATTTTTTTTCTTCCTTTTCTGATTTTGACCTTATTGTTAATACACCTTCTTTGAGTTCAACTTCCAGGTCTTCCTGAGAAAATCCTGCCACAGCCATCTCAATGGTGTACTTTTCTTCTTCGTCCTTGCGAATATTGTACGGTGGGAAACCTGAAGCTGTTTCTGTCCGCTGAATATCACCGAAAAGACGATCAAACATTGAATCAAATCCCACAGTAATTCCAAGTGCTTTCTCGAAATCTGCTGGGGTGACTGAAGAATAACGTGCTAAATGTAACATGATACCTCCTTAATAAAGCAAGGTGTTAAGAGTATACTCCAGTCCATAGCACAGGACATGAAGCAAATTTAAGAGGCCACCACCATGGTCAGCCCCTGACAAGGCAACTTTCAGTTCTTTAAATGAATGAAAGCGCCGATTTTCTATAAATGTTTGATACGCATCCAGTTATTTTGTTTTACAGCTGTCGTATAAAACTAATTTATTGTTAGCACTCATTCTAAGTGAGTGCTAACAATATGTCAACCCTTTTTTTAAAAAAATTACTTTTTTTGTTTTTTTAATTGCAGGAATTGATAAAGAAGTGGTAACAGACTGTTAAGCCAATGAATTTGCTTATGATTATGGCAGGTAATCTTATTATGATTAAATATATATCTAATCAAAAAATCTGTTATGATATGTGAAGATTGTTATAAAGAGAATTGGATTCTATTGATTCTGGGAGTTGATATTTCTGCATTTTCATATTCATGAAATACTATTACAAATAAAGTCTCAACTTGGGAAAGAAAAAGATGAGATTTAATTAATCAGCAGATGAAGGAGTGCTTTTGAAGTCAAAAACAATTTTTCCATCAACCAGATTTGCAGTGATATGTTGTCCGTCTTTGATTTCTCCAGACAAAACTGCCCTTGCCAGTGCAGTTTCCAGTTCCTTTTGAATTGCCCGCTTTAGCGGACGTGCCCCGTAAACCGGGTCAAATCCGGATTCTGTAAGAAAGTCTATTGTTTTAGCTGCAAGTTTCAATGATATATTCCTCTCATCCAGTCGTTTTTTCAGTCGCTCAAGCTGAATCTTAATGATGCCTTTCATATGACCTTTCTGCAGAGGATGAAAGACAACTGTATCATCAACACGGTTCAGGAATTCAGGACGAAAATGCTGCCTTAATTCCTGCATGATCAGTTTTTTCTGTTCTGCCTGAACTGTTTTTACAGGGAGTTCTTTCTCTGAGTGATTTATCAATTTTTGACTGCCGATGTTTGAGGTCATGATTACCAGCGTGTTTTTAAAATCTACGGTACGTCCATGCGAGTCTGTGAGTCTGCCGTCATCCAGAATTTGCAGCAGAACATTAAAAACATCATAGTGAGCCTTTTCAATTTCATCGAACAGCAGGACACTGTAAGGCCTTCTCCGCACAGCTTCAGTCAGTTGTCCGCCTTCATCAAAACCAACATATCCAGGCGGTGCGCCGATGAGACGAGAAACAGCGTGTTTTTCCATATATTCACTCATGTCAATCCGGATCATATTCTGTTCATCATCGAACAGGAACTCGGCCAATGCCCTTGCAAGTTCGGTTTTCCCAACACCAGTAGGACCCAGAAAAATAAAACTGCCTAATGGCCTGTTTGGGTCATTTATGCCTGAGCGTGCGCGCAGAACAGCATCAGAAACCAGATCAATGGCTTCATCCTGTCCTACCACACGTTTATGAAGCTGCTCTTGAAGACGCAGAAGTTTTTCTCCTTCACCTTCAATAAGTTTCTGCACAGGAATGCCTGTCCACTGTGCCACAATTTCAGCAATGTCCTCTGAGTCAACTTCTTCCTTCAGCAGTTGGTTGCTGGAATTTGCCTCTTCATGATTGGTATTTTTCTGCTTTTTTTCCAATTCAGGCAGAACGCCATATTCCAGACGTGCTGCTTCTTCCAGATTATAATCCTGCTTTGCCCTCTCAATTTGCAAACGTACTTCCTCTATTTCCTGTTTCAATCCGCTCATATCCTGCAAGGCTGACTTTTCTTTTTCCCACTGCAGGGTCAGATTGTCGTAACTGTGCTGTAATTCAGCAAGTTCCTTTAACAGCTTTTCCAGTCGTTCTTTTGAAGCAGGATCACTTTCTTTTTTCAAAGCCTCCTTTTCGATCTGAAGCTGCAGAATTCTCCTGGAAATCTCGTCCATTTCTGCAGGCATTGAGTTAATTTCAACTCGCAGGCGGGCGGCCGCTTCGTCCATCAGGTCAATTGCCTTATCTGGAAGAAATCGGTCAGCAATATAGCGATGAGAAAGTGTGGCGGAAGCAATAAGAGCGTTGTCCTTGATTCGCACTCCATGATGTATTTCGTAGCGTTCCTTCAAACCCCGTAAAATAGATATTGTATCTTCAACTGTGGGTTGATCAACAAGTACAGGCTGGAATCGCCTTTCAAGTGCAGGATCTTTTTCAATGTGATTCCTGTATTCATCCAAAGTTGTGGCGCCTATGCAGTGAAGTTCTCCCCGGGCCAGCATGGGCTTCAGTAAATTGCCTGCGTCCATTGATCCTTCAGTTTTTCCTGCGCCCACAACTGTATGCAGTTCATCGATAAAAAGTACAATATGACCCTCCGCACTGACAACTTCCTTCAGCACAGCTTTCAGACGTTCTTCAAATTCACCTCTGTATTTTGCACCGGCTATCAGTGCCCCCATATCCAGTGAAACAAGTTTTTTGTTTTTCAGGCTGTCCGGAACATCATTCCTGACAATACGCTGTGCAAGTCCTTCTGCGATTGCTGTTTTACCTACACCGGGCTCACCGATTAGTACAGGATTATTTTTTGTTCTTCGTGAAAGCACCTGGATCACTCTGCGTATCTCATCATCACGTCCTATCACAGGGTCCAGTTTTCCTTCACGGGCCAGCTGGCTGAGATTTGTACCGTATTTTTCCAATGCCTCGTATGTATCTTCAGGATTCTGACTGGTCACTCGCTGCCCTCCCCGGAGTTCCCGGATTGTGTCAATCAGGCGTTTGCGTGTTACTCCGTTGCCGGACAGAATTTTTCCTGCCGGTCCTTTATTGCCCTCATCTGCCAGCGCCAGCAACAGATGTTCTACACTTACGTATTCGTCCTTTAATTTTTCAGCTTCATCTTCAGCACGAACCAGTACTAGATTCATTTCACCGCTTGGTGCGACCCTCCCTGTGGAACCATTAGTGAGAGTCGGCAGGGATTTCAGTGATTCCTGCAGATCCCTGGTTAATTTCCCCGAATCAAGCTCCATTTTTTCGAAAATCCGTGGAACCAGGCCGTTTTCCTGTGTAAACAGTGCATTCAGTAGATGAAGCGTGGAAAGCTCAGAATTGTGAAGGCGAACTGCTTCACCGTGAGCATTTTCAAGGGCTGAAAGCGATTTCTCTGTAAATTTTTGTGCATCCATACAGGCTTTTTTATGATTAGAAAATCATTTTAGCACTCACTTTA
>CAJXDX010000186.1 GCA_913052275.1 uncultured Pseudomonadota bacterium
GGAAACCTAAATTTTTGGTTTCAGTTCAAATAATTTGGTGAAGAATCAGCTAAATCTTCACTTAAGCCTGACATTCCCATCAAAGCTATCAAGTCCTCAAGGCGGGAATCAAGGTCTGGAGATTCCAGAAGAGTTTGTTTTTCAATTCCGGAAAAATCAAGGTTCATGCTGAGTAAATTTACAAGGTAATTAGCAGGAATTTCCTCTATTTTTTCCCATTCAATTTTTAACTTATTCCTTTCAGAATATTCACGAAAGTTTTTGTACAAGAGTTCTATATCCTTTGAGAGGCAGGCATCTTCGATGTCATGTGTAAATGATGAATACTCTACTCTGGCCTTCCTGTAAAGAGTGTCGGTTTCCAGTTCTTCAACAATCTGAAAGCGGGATTTACCGTGCAGTTGAATCAGATAATTTCCTTTTGGCAGTTGCTGAGAATGTTCAATTGTTCCGGCACAGCCTACATCACAAAGTTTTTTTGAATCCAGTGTTTCAGGCTGGATTATACCTATCATCAGTTCATCATTTTCCAAAACATGTTCCACCATCTGTCGATAACGTGTTTCAAAAATGTGAAGCGGAAGGATAGATCCGGGCAATAAAATAGTTCCGTGTAAAGGAAACAGCGGAATGATCTCAACCAGTTTTACATCAGGCATTGTGCTTCCTTTGGATAACGCTTCTCTAAACTTCTTAAAAGAATTCCTTCCATTTCCGGAGCGGTTTCAGGCTGATGGGGCATAGAATTTTTCCAGAGGTGACTGCTTTCCATACAGAGATATGTTGGTACATTAGGAGCCAGTTTTTGTATTTTCTGCTGTACGTTCCGATACAGACGCTGGCGTATTTTTTTTAAATATCGCATTTTACCATCAATTCCGGGGACAAATTCACCTAGAAATACACGACTGTTAGGAAAGCGTTCATCCACGATCGATTTCAGTGAAGAAATGTAACGTAGTGTGCCAAGGCTGATCCAGGCAATTCTGTCTGGGGAAATATTGTCAAAAATCTGTTCCACCAGTCCCTGATACCCTTTTTGCCAGTCAGGATAATCAATCATAGGATCGAAATGGAATGCAACTTTGTATCCTGCATCTGAAGCCATTCTGGCAGCCTTTAGCCGTTCATCCAAGGTTGCTGTTTTGAATTCCTCCTTTTTGATGATTGCCTGCGGGTTTACCGACCATGAAATTACTGTTTTTCCGCCATGAGGCAGGTCAAGTAAATGTTCAACATGATTTGACTTAGTTTTCAACTCAAGCAATGCATTAGGCAGGGCAGCAAAGAATTGAATTACATGCTGGTTAATGCCTAAGGTCTTGTCTAATGCCAGACTGTCAGAGTGCTCACCTGTTCCGATACGAAATAATGTGTCCGGCTGTGAAGAAGTTCGCTGCCGGACCTGATTCATGATGTCCTCAAGATTAGCATGAACAGTTATTACAGGTTTGTTCAGGAATGCCTGCAGAATACAGTATGTACACTCAAAAGGACAGTTTTCAATAAGGTCCAGCGTGAAATAGTTGCAGCAGACAAGATTATCGGAAAATCCTGGGCAAGCCTTAATTGATGTTCCTTGAAAATATTTGAGGTGCAATGTTTTCTTCCCTTGTGATAGAGGATTCTTCAACGGATCATTCACGGAACTTTCCTTATGCCAGCCGTAATTCTTGACTTCATAAGTTGGCACATCCGGAAAACGGCTGCATATTTGCCGCGTCAACGGTTCTTCAGAGACTGCCTTGTCAATTAATATTCTTTCGGGATGGTAATAAAACATCTGCTTAATTCAACATTATTGTAATGCTGGCTGATAATCAATTGTCTGTTTTAGCTCAAACATTGAATGTAAAAAGCTTTTGTAGGTATTATTTTAATAAATGGGTAAGGAAAACATAATTTATTTACTACGGCCAAAAAACATTACACTAAACAGGAATATTATATTGATTGTAAAAATCATTCATTTAGATCATTGTAATTAATCGTCTTTTCAGCCAGTAATAGGATTTGATAAAGAAAAATCTCAAGCAGGTTTTCTTTTGAGGCATATAGTCGTAAACAGTGCTCACGTTATTATCTCAGCATAACTTTTTTGGAATTATAACTTGGTGTAATTTATACCGTATTTTCATAAAAATATCAACATCTAACAGGCGTTTTGGAAGATCTAGTTTACAGGATATTTCATTGCTCGGTTAAGATTGAGACAAAAAAATGATGGAAGGCGCTTTTATAAGCAATACTGTGTAAATTTTGTCATGAATTGATGATCCTGTAAAATATACAGGACTCAATTTATGTTATCCAGTTACACCTTAAATACTTTCAAAGATCATGATGATAATTTAATCTTCATTCTTGTTGATGCTACAGTCGAAATAATTGTTAAATAGTCCAAAAAAAACAGCAAAACAGTTCCTTCAAAACAGCTCAAATTAAGCCTGCCTTTGATACAGTTTTTTCCTGATAATCATCAGACTGAGGAGAGCCTAATCAGCATATCTGAATTATGAACAAAGGAGTCCTTGCTGCAATTGCTTCTGTTGGAATCTTTTGTATAGCTATGGGGCTTTCATACCCGCTACTTTCCCTCATTCTTGAGGAAATGGGGGTCAGCGCCAGTATGATTGGTCTCAATACCTCGATGACGCCACTGGGTATGATTCTATCTTCCCCATTTGTTCCAGGGCTGGCACGCAGGTATGGTTCATGGTTTTTAACCGTGGCATGTTTCTGCATAACTGCAGTTATGTTGTTTTTGCTGGCAGTTTTCAGAGATTTAATTTTCTGGTTTCCATTAAGGTTTATTCTCGGTATCGCGATTAATGTGATCTTTATTATAAGTGAATCTTGGATTAACCAGTTGGCAATACCAAAAATACGCGGGCGCATTGTTGGAATCTATGTCACCGTGGCGGCAGCAGGATTCGCTTTGGGTCCAATGATTCTGATAGTGAGCAGCACTCATGGATGGATGCCATTTATTTTAGGAGTCAGTGTAATATTGGCAGCATTACCAATACTCATTCAGGCAAAAGAACATCTCCCTGAATTTGACAGTGAGGAAAGCTCTTCAGTATTGTCATTTCTGTCTTTTGCACCTCTGCTTCTATTTTCTGTAGCTTCTGCTGCTCTGTTCGAACAGGTAACGCTTTCTCTGCTTCCAATCTATGGGCTGCGTCATGGATTGAGTGAGTCTGCCTCTTCCCTTGTTCTCGGAACACTGATTGTTGGAAATGTTTTTATACAAATTCCCATAGGCTGGCTTGCTGATCTCATATCAAGGAGAGTACTCTTAATAATTCTATCGTTTACTGCTGTGTCAGGAAGTATGCTTCTGCCTATTTTGATTGGCGGGTCCATGCTTCTTTGGCCAATGCTCCTGATTTGGGGGGCAGTTGCTTACGGAACTTATACCGTTGCGCTTGTGGAGCTTGGGGACCGTTTTTCCGGTGCGGCACTTGTTGCGGGATGCGGAGCATTCTCTATGATGTGGGGCATCGGCGGGACTCTCGGTTCACCAATAGCAGGTATTGCGATGGATTTTTTGGGTCAGGAAGGAC
Organism: uncultured Pseudomonadota bacterium; assembly: GCA_913052275.1. Taxonomy (GTDB): domain Bacteria; phylum SAR324; class SAR324; order SAR324; family NAC60-12; genus Arctic96AD-7. The sequence continues at coordinate 3,570 of CAJXDX010000186.1, forward strand.
TTACAGCTACTCTGGGCCTGACTTT
>CAJXDX010000187.1 GCA_913052275.1 uncultured Pseudomonadota bacterium
CCCAGTGGCTTCTGCCTCCACTTCAACATTAGCTTTATCGGTTTCTACTTCCATCAAGGGTTCGCCTTTTTCGATTGTTTCCCCTTCCTGTTTAAACCATTCCAATAAAATCCCGGTTTCCTGGCCTGGACTTAATGCGGGCATGATCACTTCAGTTGCCAAGTTTTTCTCCTTTGTTTAATATTTGTTATATAAAGCTCTAAAGATTAAGAGATAAGAAAATCCAATGTCCGGTTACAAATTTTTCTTTCTATTCATGCAGCGGCACATAGTGTTTTCGCCATTTCCACTACCATTCCGGCATTTGGAACAGTCAAGTCTTCAAGGACTGGAGAGAAGGGAATTGGTACATCCATTGCGCCTATTCGTTTTACCGGTGCCTCCAGGTGGTAGAATGCTCCTTCAGCAATAACAGAAGCAATCTCAGCAGTAACTCCATAACTGTCATATCCTTCATCAATAACAATTACTCTGCTTGTCTTGATGGCAGATTCAATCAAAGTTTTCTTATCCAGCGGCATGACTGTTCGTGGATCGATCACTTCTGCGCTGATATCTTTTTCAGCAAGTAGATCTGCTGCTTCCAAGGCAATTTGAACCATACTGCTTGTTCCAATTAGAGTAATATCTGTTCCCTCTTTTTTAATATCCGCAACACCAAACGGGATAGCATAGTCATCTTCAGGGACGTTCCCCTTATCCTGAAACATCATTTTATCTTCAAATATAACAACGGGATTATCATCACGTATTGCTGTTTTCAGCAAACCCTTTGCATCGTAAGGTGTGGATGGTAGGACTACTTTAAGTCCGGGGATGTGGCTCAGCCAGACATGAAGGCTTTGGCTGTGCTGTGCTCCTGATCTTCTTGAAGCCCCCAGATTTGTTCGTACCACCATCGGCACTTTTAATTTGCCTCCGGACATGTAGTGAATTTTTGCTGCCTGGTTTACTATCTGGTCCATTGTTATTGTCATGAAATCCCCAAACATGATGTCTACAACAGGCCTCATGCCTGTCATGGCCGCTCCAACTCCGATTCCTGTAAAACCAGACTCTGAGATTGGTGAATCAAGTACACGTTCAGTCCCGAATTCTTCCACTAAACCAGAGAGAACTTTAAATGGGGTGCCTGCTTCTGCGACATCTTCACCAATTATGAAAACGGTTTTTTCACGACGCATTTCTTCTGCCAATGCTTCATTTACTGCCTGCGAAAATGTAATTATTCGTTCTGATGATTCAGGCATAGACATGTTTTTTAACCTCTTCTGGTTTCGGATATGGTGCGTCCAGGGCAAATTGGACAGCGTCTTCAATTTCAGTTTGAACCTCTGATTCTACTTGATCCAGATCTGAATCATTGAGGAGTCCACTGCTTGTCATCCAGTTAGAGAAGATAATCAATGGATCACGATTGGTTTTCCAGTCGTTCTCTTCATCTTTGGTCCTGTAGTATGCCCTGTTAATATCTCCTACATGGTGCCCAAAATATCTATAAGTATTGCACAATAAAAATGAAGGTCCTTGACCTGATCGTGCTCTTTGCACCAATTTACCCGATGTTGAGAGAACCTGTCGGACATCCTGTCCTTCTATTTCTTCAGCGTGAATGTGAAATGCTTTTGCTCTTGCAGTGATGTCGCCTGCAGTAGTTTCGGTGTAATGAGTGTACTCTGTGTAAAGATTATTCTCACAGACATAAATCACGGGCAGGCTCCAAAGGGAAGCCATGTTCATAACTTCGTATATGATGCCCTGACCCAGTGCCCCATCTCCAAAAAAACAAACCGAAACCTGATCAGTCCCTCTCATTTTAGCGGACAATGCTGCCCCAGTAGCAATACCTGCACTTCCACCTACTATTGCATTTGCTCCAAGATTGCCGGAATCCTGATCAGCAATATGCATGGAACCGCCCTTCCCTCTGCAGTATCCTGAGGCCTTACCCAGCAATTCTGCAAACATTAAATTTGTTGCTGCTCCTTTTGCCAGGCAGTGACCATGACCTCGATGTGTACTTGTGATATAGTCATCATTCCTCAATGCTTCACATACTCCTACAGCAACGGCTTCCTGACCAATACTTAGGTGTGATAAACCAGGCATCTTGGCAGATGTATAAAGCTGGTTAACATTTTCCTCAAATTTGCGAATCTTGAGCATTTGTCTGAACATGTGAATGGAATGCTCTTTTTCCGTTATATCTTTTTCTGCTGAATTAAACTGAGAATTATTTTCGTCCTTGTTTGCCATTAAATTTTTATAAATTTTCCGGTGAGTTTGTCAGAAGGAACATGTAAAGCTGTCGGTGGAGTTTGAAGAATATTAAATAAGAGTTAATTTTTTGAGGAAAATTTTAATAGGGAAAGCAGAATCAATCAAGATGCAATTTTTCAAGCCTCATACAAATTAATGCATTACAAGACTCAGGCATTTACAAAAATCTTTTCAACCGGAATTATATTATATTAACTCAATACTTAATCAACAATATAACCGGATGTTACTTTCTTGACCAATAAAAAATCATGGAATAAAGTAATGAGTAAGTGGCTGGTGCAAGGCATGTTTAAATTTATTATTGCTGAGTTTGATAATCTGGCAAAAAGTCAGAAGAAAATTGATATAATTGTGATTTAATCGATCTTCTGGAAAAAAATAAATATAATGATGAGAGAGATTCAGGTTGTCTTTGGAATAGACATGGAAACAGACATCGGGAGTTGGACGCCATTTTATGAGGGTGTAACAAAGGGGACACCTTTGATGTTGGATCTTTTTGCCAAGAAATCCATACAAGTTACCGGTTTCTGGGTTGCCGAAACTGCAAGGAGGTTCCCGGAAATTGTTCGTGAAATGAAATCAGCAGGCCACGAGATAGGAGCTCACTCGCTTTATCATGAAACTATTGGAGATAGTTTATTTGATATACCCGGTATTTATCCGCTTTTGCCTGAGGAAGTTTATCCCCGGATTGAAAAAGCTACTAATATAGTAGAAGACATTACAGGAGAAAAAGTAGTTTCATGGCGTTGTCCAAGACTTTTTGGAGGAACTGAAGTCACAAACTCACTGGAGACCCTTGGATATGAATGTGATGCCACCTATCCAATGTATTATTATGGTAATCAGCTTTTCCCTTATCATCCCAGCAAAGATAGCTGGTTGAATGAAGGCAGTTTGAATTTAATCGAAATTATACAATTTGCCGACATGGGCATGGAGTCTGAAGATCCTTACGGACGGGATAAAGACCCGTGGCCGCTTTATCGCACCAGGTCCACAGCTGAGTTAATTCCACATATTGAATCCTTCATAAGATACATTGAAACAAATGATAAAAGCCAAAAGCCCCTGGTCTTATGTTTTTATTTGCATCCGTGGGAATTTTGGGAAATGCCTGAGGGTTTAATTCATTTTGGCGAAGGGGGAGTTTTTCCAGATCCTTTTCTGGTTAAAGGGTGTGGAGAGTACTGCCTGAATCAGATTGAAATCCTGATTGACTGGTTATTATCCAAAGAGGCTGTATTCCTTACGGCAGGCACATGTGCCCGAAAATGGAAGGATATACTTTCAGTATCTTAACT
>CAJXDX010000188.1 GCA_913052275.1 uncultured Pseudomonadota bacterium
TGCAATCATCACTTCAGCAAGTGTAAACCCTCTTTTTTTGAGCATTTGAATTCTTCACAGGCATTATTATATTTGAAACACGGATATGCCAAACTTGCACATGGTTATTGTTATGTATAAATTGACAATTGACAAACTCTTATAAAGTCATAAGTACAAGGCTGACATGAAGCTTAAGTGCTGTTAATGCACGCAATCTCCAGTCAAGTTTTGAGAAATGTAGTCTTCCATAGAAGAACTAATAATTCATAATCACAACAATACGTTGCTCAGGCATTGCTGGAGAATAACAATCAGGCTTTGGATTGTTCTTTTTAAAAGTACTCTCAAAGCATCTGAAATTTCAACATCCTTTTATAGATTAAATCTATGAAATTTAATTATCCCGGTCTTAGTGATCAGGCAGTTGCTGAATCACGAGAAACTTATGGTGCAAATGTTGTTACAACTCAGGAATCTGAGAACTTTCTTGATAAACTGCTTAAAAACCTGAAAGACCCGATCATCGTCATTTTGATTGTTGCCTTGGGTGTCACTGTATTATTGGCTGTTTTGGGATTTGCTCCTTGGTATGAAGGATTGGGAATAGCGATTGCTGTAGTGATGGCCACCTTGATTGCCAGCTGGTCTGAATACAGCAATGAAAATGAGTTTCAGCGACTGCTAGAAGAAGCTTCTAAAGTCAAGGTTAAGGTTTTCCGAAATAACACATTAACGGAAATACCCATTGATGATTTGGTTGTTAACGATTTGCTTCTATTACAGCCCGGGGATACGGTCCCTGCAGATGGTTATTTGCTGACTGGTGATCTTGAGTTAAATGAATCTGCCCTCACTGGGGAATCAGAAACCGTAAAAAAAACTGGAGCTGATGATGATCATCATGCTGAAGCTGAAGAGAAGTATAAAATGTCACGTGCAGCACTGGTTGTTGACGGAGAAGCAGTAATGAAGGTAATGGAGGTCGGAGACAAAACCAAGTATGGCGCCACACTCAAAGAATTGACTACCGCGGAATCTCGTCCCTCTCCACTGCAGGAAAAATTGGTGGATCTTGGTAAGCAAATAAGCCGTTTTGGTTACATCGGATCCATTTTCATCGCCCTTTCATACATGTTCAATCACATTTTTCTTGAGGCAGGTGGATGGGATATTTATTTCAGTAAACCTACCGGTGAAATAGTTTATAACCTGGTAACAGCAATCATACTGGCAATCATTATAATCGTCGTTGCGGTTCCGGAAGGGCTGCCGATGATGATCGCGGTTGTACTTTCACTGAATATGCGCAAACTCCTTAATGCAAAAGTGCTGGTACGTAAACTCCTTGGCATTGAAACTTCCGGAAGTTTGACAGTCCTTTTTACTGATAAAACCGGAACATTGACACAAGGGGAATTAACTGTCTCTGAATTTCTGGGAGGAGACGGGAAACATTTCATGAATTTTCAGGAAATTCCGGAAAACCTACGTGAAACTCTGGCTTTTGCCTTGCGTAACAATACTCCTGCCATTATTGACTCGCAGGATCCGGAAAATCTGAAAATAGTTGGGGCCAACCCAACCGGAATTGCATTGTTGAGATTCCTTGGAACAGATGCGGCTGTGAAGGACGATGTTATAATGAAAAAAAATATTCCATTTCAAAGTGCAAATAAATTTTCAGCGAGCCAGGTTGAAGGTGACCAAAATATGACACTTGTCAAAGGAGCGGCTGAAATAGTGCTTGCCGGGTGTACGCATTACCTGGATCTAAAAGGTGAAAAAGTAAAACTTGATGCAGCAAAACTCGAAGAGGAAATGCGTGGACTATCCGAACGTGCAATGCGCCTGATTGGCCTGGCAGTTACAGATAAAAGTTTAGAGGAAGAGAATGCCCTTCCTTCAGAATTAACTCTGGTTGGAGTTTTTGGACTGCGTGATGAAATGCGCAAGGAGTCGCTCCCGGCAGTGGAAACTGCCCGAAAAGCAGGGATCCAGGTGGTGATGATTACTGGTGACGCAAAGGATACTGCTCAGGCAATTGCCAGAGAAGTGGGTATCCTGGAAACCGAAAAAGGACTAATCCTCACTTCCACACAGCTTGGTGAACTCTCGGATCAGGAAATAAAAAATATTCTTCCGGATTTAAGAGTTGTGGCTCGCGCACTTCCTACAGATAAAAGCCGTCTGGTTAAACTGGCCAAATCTATGGACTGGGTAGTCGGCATGACCGGAGACGGAGTTAATGATGCTCCCGCAGTGAAAAACGCGGACGTTGGTTTTTCCATGGGCAATGGAACTGACATGACTAAGGAATCCAGCGATATTGTGATTCTGGATAATAATTTTAACTCCCTCACAAATGCTGTCCGTTATGGCAGGACACTGCTCAAATCAATCAGAAAATTTTTAATATTTCAGTTGACTGTAAATGTTGCCGCAGTTCTGGTGGCCTTTTTAGGACCCTTTTTTGGCACAGATCTCCCACTTACCATGACTCAACTTTTATGGATCAACATCGTGATGGATACCCTGGCGGCATTTGCTTTTTCCGGAGAAGCAGCTTTGAGACGCTATATGAACGAAAAACCAATTCCCAAGGGAGAATCACTTATCACCGGTGATATGTGGTCAGCAATTTTGGTTGACGGAATTATGATGGCAGCGCTGTGCCTGTATTTTCTGAACTCCGATTTTGTTGCAGGATTGTTTGTATGCGATGCCACACGCTGTGCTGACCCTGAGGTAAATATGGTGCTTCTCACTGCATTCTTCTGCTTCTTTGTTTTTATCAATAATTTTAACAAATTTAATGCACGAACAGAAAGTCTGAATCTATTTGAGCACATAACAGAAAATCGGAACTTTTTAATTGTGGTATTGCTTATTTTCCTGCTGCAAACCACGTTTACTTATTATGGAGGAGAAGTGCTGAGGACAGTCGGCTTGACTTTGCAGGAGTGGGGTTATGTGTTGGCTTTTGCCTTCATAATCATTCCGCTCGATCTTGCGCGCAAATTTTTGCGCAATCTATTTTTTGGCAATCCAGTGGTACAGGAAAATTCTTGAACCCAAAAACAAGAAGCTGACTGAGCGTTTCACTTGATTCTGGATTGTGCCGTATAATCTTTCAACTGATTAAGTCTGAAAGTTATTGTCAGTAGTAAATGGCTGTTATTTTTGGAAATCGGGACAAAAAGCAAAACTCGAATTTCGAGCAGCAAAAGCAGCACCTTTACCGTTACTGGAAAAACAGCAGAATGATCACCAGTGATTCGGTGCTGAAGGCATTTCTGGCAGTACCTCGGGAACTTTTTGTTGACCCTTCTTATCGTGACCAGTCCTATGCTGACCACCCTCTTCCGATTGGCTGCGAGCAGACAATTTCACAGCCGACTACCGTAATGCTGATGCTCCAGCTGCTCGAAGTACTTCCAGGACAACGAGTGCTGGAAATCGGCACGGGGAGTGGATACAATGCGGCTTTACTGGCAGAACTCACCGGTGAAGTCGTCACTGTGGAACGTCATCTGCAGCTTGTCAAAATTGCCCAGGAAAACCTTAAACAAGCAGGTTATGAGGATGTAATTGTAGTAAA
>CAJXDX010000189.1 GCA_913052275.1 uncultured Pseudomonadota bacterium
ATTGCCACTCTTTGTGATTCCCCTCCACTGAGTTGATGCGGGAAATGCTGTTCTCGGTCTGAAAGCCCAACCTGCTGCAGTGCTTCTTTTGCACGATTGAGATAATCTTCATATCCGAACATTTCCAGCGGTAAGCTGACGTTTTCCAATGCTGTAAGGTGAGGCATCAGGTAAAACTGCTGAAAAATAATTCCAATATTTTCTGCACGGAATTGAGTCAATTTTACTTCACTCATTTCACTTATCTCCTTGTCTCTTAAGCGAAGCGAACCCGCTGTTTGACGATCTAATCCTGCCATCAGTGATAAAAGTGTGGACTTTCCGCTCCCTGATTGTCCAACAACTGCCACAGTTTCACCCTCATGTATTTCAAGATTAATGTTTTTCAGTACATCAATTTGACCATGATCAGCCTGTGGAAAAGATTTATATAATTGATTTATTTCAAGTAACATCAGTTTTTCAAAAAAATTCTCTTTATGATTTTCAATAAAATTGCTTATTTCAGTTTACAAAAAGGACATACTGAAATCAAATTCAGACATTTACAATTTAGTATCATTTTGTAACTTCAAGTTGCTGGTTAAATCTGTTCAGATCTGTTAAACTTTTGAAAAATATTTGTACCCGCTTTATCATGTGTCAGCAGTTCGTATATGCTGACTGTTAAAAACAATATTAAATCAATTATTTATGGAAGCAATAAATATACTTTTAATAGGTGCCGGCACCGGTGCAATATTCGCAATAGTCAGTATTCTTATCATCAATACGTCCAACTCTGAACAATACCCGGTCGGAGGATTCCTTCCTGCATTATGGATGGTCGCAGATTTGGGGGAATCGTCAAAGCTGGTAGCGGCAGGTTTGCTGATGATGGGAGGAATTACAGGCTTTTACCTTATGCTTGCATTGAGAAAGTTAAGATTTGGAACTTTGAGGAATACATTTCAGAAACAGCCTGAGGAAAAACAGGTTACTAAAGAAAATATTGCTGAAAGACAGGGAACTTTAACTGTAAAGGGAAAATCTCTGGCAGAATTTCTTAAGTGATTACTTTATTTAACTGATAATATTGTGTTCCGGACCAAAAGGAAAACCTGTCAGGTTAATCGCACCATCTTCAGTTACAACTAGAATATCATGCTCACGATAACCTCCTGCACCTGCTGCACCCTCCGGAAGCATCACCATCGGCTCCATAGAAACCACCATATTCGGCTCTAGAACCGTTTCTATATCTTCGCGCAGTTCCAGTCCTGCTTCACGTCCGTAATAATGAGAGAGTGTACCGAATGAATGCCCATATCCAAAGGTACGATATTTAAGCAAATCGTGTTTTAGAAAAATTTCATTCAGCTCTGCAGCAATATCACAGCAGCGGACACCTGGTTTGATCAGTTCCAGACCATGCCGGTGAACTTCCACGTTTGCCTGCCAAATTTCCAAATGACGCTCTGATGCATGTTCAAAAAATAATGTTCTTTCGAGGGCTGTATAATATCCTGCAATCATTGGAAAGCAGTTCAGGCTAAGTATATCGCCTTTTTGTACTTTTCTTGTTGAAACAGGATTGTGTGCTCCATCAGTATTTATTCCGGACTGGAACCAGGTCCATGTATCCATGATATCGCTTTCCGGATATCTATGGGCAATTTCACGAACCATGGCACTGGTTGAGTGCAGTGCAATTTCGTGTTCCGGGACACCTTCTCCAATTGCTTCCACACAAGCTGCACCGCCAATATCAGCCACTTGCGCACCGTTTCTGATCAGATCAATTTCTTCATCCGATTTCACCATCCTTTGTCGCATAGAAATTTTTGAAATATCTGCAAATTCTGCGTCCGGAAGTAAATCCTGCAGTTTTTTCAGGTTTTCAAAATTGAGATGATCAAATTCAATTCCTATTCGACCCTTGTTATTTATTTCATTTTTTACTGCCTTGAAATAATTATCCTTTTTCCAGTCAGTATAAATAATATTATCACCAAATCCTCGTCTCCAGGGCTGGCCGCCGTCAATATTTGCAGATATTGATTTAAGTTTATCCTTTGTAACTACCAATCCGTACGGTCTTCCAAACGAACAATAAACAAAGTGGTTGAAATAATTGATGTTATGAATGGACGTAAATAAAATTGCATCGATATTTTCTGTCTCCATATTTGAACGCAGCTTACTCAGGCGTTTTTCCATCTCTTCTGAAGAGAAAACTGAATTTTGTTTATTGCCGTTTTTAATGGTTATAAGTTGTTCCATTATTTTTTAATGTTGAATTGATCACTGAAAAAATCTTTTTTCACTGTATTAAAACTGGTAGTCACAAGTACTGATAAAATTAAGTAGTTTTTGAATGCGTTGGTGCCTGCTCTTGAGAAGAGAAAGCTCATATATAGTACTGATATTATATAGTTTATGCCAGAAAATTTTGGATGGATACAATAACTGTTGACTGGGGAGCAGTCAGATACTAATTGAAATAATTATTCAATTGGTTATTCACGCAGACGAATGTCGTGCATTTTGAAATGTCTTTTATTTTTTTTGCTCCAATGTAAGTACAAGTACTCCTGACCCCTCCGAGCAGGTCCAGTAAAGTATCTTCCAGGGCACCCTTGTACGGTATGTTTACCAGCTTCCCTTCACTTGCTTTATAATCAATTTTCATATTATCACTGTAATACTTTTCCAGAGCGGTACTGCTTGCCATGCCATAAAACTTTACTGATTTTTCTCCAGTTTCTTCATCAACAGTTATTTTCTCACTATTTTCATCATGTCCTGCAAGCAAACCTCCAAGCATGACAAAATCAGCATTTGCACCAAAAGCCTTGCTGACATCACCTGAACAAGTACATCCGCCGTCCGACATAACCATCCCTCCTATCCCATGTGCGGCATCAGAGCAATCAATAACTGCGCTTAATTGAGGTATGCCAACACCTGCCACATTTCTGGTAATACATGCAGAACCTCCCCCAATACCTACTTTTACGATATCGGCACCTGACAGTATCAACTGTTCAGTCATTTCAGGCGTACAAACATTACCTGCAATGATAATCTTTTCCTTAAACTCTGTGCGTACCTGCTTTATAAAATCAGAAAACTGTTCTGTATAACCGTTTGCCACATCAATACAAATGAACTTAAATTGTTTCAGTTGCTCACCAAGCTCATAAAGAATATTCAATCCCTCAGCAATTCCGATTGTAATTGCAACATTTTTTCTAATGCCCGTGGGGATTTTCCTTAATTCCCCAACTGAATGGAATTTATGTAAACAAGTCAGTGTGTTATGTCTGCTTAAAACTTTTGCGGCACCAATCGTACCGACAGTGTCCATGTTTGATGCTGCCACAGGAATCCCTTTCCAGACGAGACTGGACCACTTAAAACTAAACTTTCTTTCCAGGTCCACTTCTTTCCTGGAGGTATAATAACTGCGCTTTGGTTTGATCAGTACATCTGAAAAATCATATTTTATTTCGTTTTCTATATGCATATTTATTCAGTGATGTATTGTTGTGT
>CAJXDX010000190.1 GCA_913052275.1 uncultured Pseudomonadota bacterium
GAGCTCTTGGGTTTGATAAACAAATTGTTAAAATCATAACTCCGGACTGTTTTTTTCCTTCACCAAAAGTAGATTCGTGTGTAATCCATCTTGTACCAAGAAATTCAGGACTTACTATAGAAGAAGAAAAACTTTTTCTTAAATGGAGTCATTTGTTGTTTCAACATCGTAGAAAAACATTACTAAATGGAATTCGCAGACATTACCCGGAATGGTTTCAAAACTGTAAAGAGGATCTTCGCGAGAAATATGATATGCGAAGACCTGAAACCCTGGATTTCAATGAATGGATGAATCTTTTTTGTATTTTTATGAAAAGTAAACAAAATGTCTTGGGAAATTAAAATGTTAAATGAGTTCGAAAAGAGGACTTTTTTCATAAATTGTAAATTCCAGTTCTTTACCAAAATCTTCCTTTTATCTGTTCTGTTAAACGGACATAATGCTTTTTTTTGCAGTGGGTCTGAACCAATACAATCACTGGATTTCTCAGGCAATGTTCCAATATTTCTTTCAAAGAAACAAATCAGGGAGGACTTAAATCAGGCCAGTCGTCTCTTTCGTGATAACTATGTACGTTATCCAATTTTTGAACATAGTGGAATCAATTGGAAAGCTGTTTTCCAAAAGCTGGAGAGTTTCTTGTTGAAAGACATAAATCCTGTTCTAACACATCATTTTCAAAAGCAGCTAATAAAAGCTTTGGAATTTACAGAAGATTCTAATATCCAGGCCGATCTGTTCTTAAAAAAAAGACATTATGTTCAGCGAGTTGAACCAAAAGCAGCATTTTATACAGGTATAAAACTGGCACAACAGCAGAAACGGTTTCGTGTTTTGCCAGGATTGTATCAAACTAAGAATATTATCAACCAATGGTTTATTAATTGCGTAGAATCTCAAGAAGTATTCTTCCCTGTCTTGCCCCAAAGGCAAGCAGAATTATTATTTATGTTAGGGCAGCAAGCCAACCACCAGCTTAAGCATCTTAACTGTACATTTGAAAGTGAAGCAGGTGTGAAACAGGAAACTTTGCTTCCACTGTTTATTTCTGAGTCAGAACTAAATTTTGAAGGGAATCCAATTTATGAATTTGTTGACGGGCGTATCCCTTATATTCGCTGGTACAGGGACGGAAAAGCTGAAGAAACTGATGTAAAGAAATTTTACAAACTGGCGAGAAAATTGAGAAAATCGCAAACTCTTATCATAGATGTAAGAGGCAACAAGCATGGAAGTTTTACATTCATAGAGAACTGGCTTAGAGAATATACCAGCAGTCACTGGAAAAACGTGATCATCAGGGAACGTCAGACAATCCAGATCTTAAATGGTCTTTTGAATCGTGTTCAATGGAATCTGCATCATGGCACGTCACGTCATTTGATCGGTAAGGATCAGCTTGAACAAAAACGTGAGCAGCTTCGTGGTCTGATTGAACATTTCATTGAAAAGGAGCTTGACCAAAAATGGGTAGAGACCAAGTTCATTTTCAACGGTAAAAAAGATGCGCCAGAATGGGGAACTCGTCTGATCATTATCGCAAATCATTATTGTGGTAACGGCTGCCAATTTTTAGCCGCATTGACGAAACAGATACCGGATGGAATCCTGATTGGTACAAATACAGGATCGTTTCCAAAAAATTCTTTCGGACCTATTTTTCAGCTTAGGCAATCTCGGATAATGCTCACTTTTGGAAACAAATTACACTTGAATCATTTGGGTGAGCCCGTTTCAACTTCTGGATATCTTCCGGATTACTGGCTTTTCCCGCCAATGGGAATCACCGAAATCATGCGATATGCAAATAAATCAAACTAAGCTTTTTGAACTCTATTTTGATTTAGTATACTTGATTAAAACGTTTTTCTCTGTCAACATCATGCTTTGTCATGAATATAAAAAAATTTTCTTTTGATCTGCTTAAACTATAGAATAACGCTGATGACACTTTTCTTGAAAAACACTTTAAGAATACCTCTTTTTCTAATATTTTTATCGCTCAATACGATTTTTCACGGATCATTGGTTAGTTTGTGCGGAATCATCAAATTTATAATTCCATTACCTAAATTCCGCATTATTATAGCAAGAATTGCATACTGGATTTCCGGAGGATTTGTTCTGACAGACAATGTTCTGATGAAAGTTTTTTATGATCCTGAATGGGACATACAGGGACTTGAAAACTTGAATATGAACGGGACATATTTAGTTATGAGCAATCATCTTTCATTACTGGACATTCCTACATTGCAGCGTGTTTTCTTCAAACAAATTCCATTTTTACGTTTCTTTATCAAACAGCAGTTGATTTTTGTTCCTTTTCTTGGACAGGGGCTTTGGGCTTTGAACTTTCCATCTATGAAAAGGTATTCCAAAGAAACTTTAAATAAACATCCTGAATTGCGTGGTAAAGATCTGGAAACTACAAAGCGTTCATGTGAAAAATTACGTGGACAACCTGTATCTATGCTTATTTATGCTGAGGGAACTCGTTTTACTCCTGAAAAACACAGCAGAAAAAATTCACCTTACAAAAATTTATTAAAGCCGCGTGCAGGAGGAATACATACCGTATTGAGCAGCCTAGGTGATGAACTTACGTCCATACTTAATGTCACACTGGTTTATCCAGGGCATGCATCTCCAAGTTTATTTGATTTTTTACTTGGGAAAATCCCCAGGGTTGTAATTAGAATTGAGAACCTTAAACTTGGCGAGAGTGGAGTCCCATCTTTTGAGACAATTCAATCCAAAGCAGGATCATTAGCAGTCAGGAACTTCCTTAATCAGTCTTGGGAAGTTAAAGATAAAATTATCAGTAAAATCCATTCTGAATCATCAATTACGGCAACAATAACTCAGCCTACCAGCGAGCCGTCTTCAACTGATTCAGCTGGTGTCAGCAGTACAACATCTTTATTTTCAGAATAAGCTCCAAGCACCAGCACTTCTGATTTAACTCCTGCTATGCGTTTTAGCGGGAAATTTACCACTGCGGTTATTTGCAGACCAATCAAATTTTCCGGACTGTAATTTTTTGTAATCTGAGCAGAACTGGTTTTAATTCCCAGAGGACCAAAATCTATTGTTAACGTATATGCTGGCTTAATTGCTTTGGAATTGAGAGTTGCCGCCAGAATCGTTCCTGTGCGGATTTCAACCTGTGTAAATTCCTCAAAAGTAATTTCTGCCATAGAATATTTTCAGGAGTATATAAATTGAATAGTTATGAATCATTTGTTTTAAAAAACAGACTTAATTTCTCTTAACAATGCCTGCACTGGATGAAGAGGGCGAAATCCATCAAAACGCTTTACCTGACTGCGGCAGGAAAAACCGGTAGTCAATATATTTTGCCTGCAAAATGGATCTTCAGGGATTTTTTTTCTCCAGCTTAAATTGTATATTCCGAGTGACTCTTCATAATGCTCTGTTTCATGTCCGTATGTTCCTGCCATTCCGC
>CAJXDX010000191.1 GCA_913052275.1 uncultured Pseudomonadota bacterium
AAATGTGACAGTCCCTTGCCTGGTCAATGAACAAGGTCCGATGAAAGAAGCAAAATATATCCGGAAATATCTTGTCTCACATTTTGTATGAGGTTTCAAATTCTCCAATTCTACCCTGCCTGGAATAAAACTGATTTGCAATCACGTAATTGATTCAAATTCCACTAAGATCGATCATTTCTCCTGACCGGAATCAATGGGGCAAAATGTATCACTGTTTTCAAAAAACTTTTTGTTTATTAAAGCAAATCTTCTGAAAGTGCTTTTTTTTGATCATTTGTGAAAGTGGTCTCTGCTTTCAACAATGGTAAATCTGAACCAATTGCAATTGGTGTTTTACCTCCGGTGTTGAACTTAATGTACTGAACAGAAGATAGTCTGGCATCTCCAATTTGCCTCTCGTCAAAACTTGCCATAATTCTAGTTTCATCCTCCAGGCTAAGATATAGATGCTTGGGTAATTCAAGCCACTGGGTCAGTTTTTCTTCTCTTTCATCAGGATCATCAATTTCTATTAAAAGAGTACATCCCAACTCTCCCGAATCACCCAGCAGTTCATTATAAGTTTTTATCTCATGCAGGATATCTGTCTCTTTTACCATGCGCTCCACTCGAATCATTTCCTGAATTTGATAACGTACTGTGTCAGTGTTTTCAAACAGGAAAGATAAAACACCACCCACATTTATTCGACGCAGTTCTTTAATCTTCATTATTTTTTTGCGAAATTTGTCCCGTTGCTCTTCGTAAGTAACATAATCCAGAATTTCTTGCCGGGTGACTCGCTTCATTTTGAATCCTCTTTAATTAATTTTGAATTGAAAAGATTGGCAGAAAAAACAGTTTTGTTAAATGGCTGTTAACGATAAGCTTCTGCCAGAATTGACATGGGGTGTTTGGGTTTTACACCTGCATGCTGTTTGAACTGCAACGCAGCCAGAGGACAATCTGTTACCCAAACTTCTGATTCTTCTGATTTCATTCCATCAAATGATTTTTGACCAATTCGTTTGGATGCATCAAAGCCTTCAACTTTCATGGCGTAGGTTCCGTCATGTCCGCAACATTCCATTACAGTTTTTACATTTGATCCAGTTACTTTTTTTATCAAGTCACGTCCCTTGAAACCTATTCCTTGTGCTCTTAAATGGCATGGAGCGTGATAGCTGATTGTTTCATTTGGCATACTGTTTACATCGGTGTTAAACCTGTCTTCGTTTCGAATGTTCCATAAATATTCTGCAGGATCATTGACAGCCTCAGACAGTTTTTTTGCCCTTTCCCGATCTTCTCCATCCAGCAGTTCTGTATACTCACGCCTCATCATCATGGAACAGGTTGGATTGATCACCAGGACCTTGCTCCCTTTTTCTACAAATGGAATAAGAATATCCAGATTATGCTTGGCATTGACTCGCAATGTTTCCAGATCCCCCTGTTCCCATGCAGGCATTCCACAACATCTGAGTCCTTTCACGCAGGCACAGTCAACTTTGTTTTTTTCAAGCACTGCTAACGTATCTTTTCCAATTTGCGGTTCGTTGTGCTGGACATAACATGTTTGAAACAGCACTGTTTCAGCTTTATCATTTCCCCTGATCAGTCCCAGTTTAGCTGACCATTGTTCAAATGTGGAAAAACTGAAATCAGGAAGCATTTTTTTCCTATGTATACCGACAATTTTTTCCATAAACCAACGAGGTATGCTGAAACGATTCATTAGATTTGCTAATCCAAAACTGGCACGAGCCATTCCGGCAGATTTATCTGGATTACCCAATATTTTATCACGAAGAGTCCTGGGCTTGTCTTTGGAACGGATTGCTTTATGGCGATGTACCAGTTTGGGGAAATCCAGTTTAAATTCATGTCCATCTCGTATTGTGTATGGACACTGCACTTCACATAATTTGCACTGAAAACACGCATCCATGATTTGAATTGTGTCCTCAGGTTTAATTTTATTTACGTCACCGTTGTATTTCTTGTCCAGAAAATTGAAGAGAGTGGGAAAGGAATCGCAGTACTTAAAACACATTCGGCAGCCATGGCAAATTTCAAAGGTCCTTTCAATTTCTTTATCCAAGGCAGCCTGATCCCAATACTTTGAATCACTTGGATCATAAGTTAACCCGTCTGTTGGTAAATAAGATATTCTGGAATGACTTTCTTCCATGGTCGTTATAATTGTTATGTAAATTGCAAAAAAGGAAGGAAACGCCCCAAAAATATTCAATTTGAGGCGTTTTGAGGAAAATCAGGACATACTGTCTGCTAATTGCTGAAATCTGCCTGCATGAGATTTTTCTGCTTTTGCCAGAGTTTCAAACCAATCGGCAATTTCATTGAAACCTTCATCACGAGCGGTTTTCGCCATACCTGGATACATATCTGTGTATTCATGTGTCTCACCTTCTACTGCGGCTTTTAAATTTTCCAGGGTTTCTCCAATAGGTAGGCCTGTTGCAGGATCACCCACTGCTTTTAAATAATCAAGATGTCCATGCGCGTGCCCGGTTTCTCCCTCTGCGGTTTCACGAAAATTACTTGCTATCTCAGGATAACCCTCAATGTCAGCGACTTTAGCAAAATAAAGATATCGTCTGTTTGCTTGAGATTCCCCGGCAAAAGCTGCTTTGAGGTTATCGTGAGTTTTTGTGTCATTTAAATTACCCATATTTAATCCTGTTTTTAGGTTGAAATCATAGATTTTTGATTATCTTCACTGGAGTTCTAAATGAACTCAGATTAAATATAAAGTATTAATATTGATTTGTCTAATCGTTTGTTTTTATTATACTGATCGGTAACATCAATTAAAACAAATTAGTTTTTCGTTGTAGGAATTTTAATGAACTTGAGAGAACTGGAATATCTTGCGGCTATCGACGAATTTAAACATTTTCGAAAAGCTGCCGAGAAATGCTTTGTAAGCCAGCCTACTTTGAGTGGACAGCTAAAAAAACTGGAAACAGAAATAGGTGTTCAACTGGTTGAAAGAACAACAAGGCATGTTTTTTTAACTCCCATTGGTGAAGAAATTGTAAAAAAAGCACGGACAATTTTAGCTGAGGCTGCTTCGATTGAAGATTTGGTAAAAACATATTCAGACCCAATGAGTGGCACAGTCAATATTGGACTAATTCCAACAATTGCCCCTTATCTCCTGCCTCTTATCGTGCAACCAGTAAACAGAACCTATCCCCAACTGGAAATTATTTTACATGAAGTTCAAACGGAAGTTATGTTGAAAAAACTTGGTGAAGGTACATTGGATGCAGGAATCTTAGCTGTTCCTTTAGAAATGAAAGGACTGGAACAAATCATTCTTTACACTGAACCTTTTTTCGTGGCTGCAAACAATCAGCACCATTTTGCTAAAAAATCTAAAATCAGGAAAGAGGATTTGCGGGGTGAAACTTT
>CAJXDX010000192.1 GCA_913052275.1 uncultured Pseudomonadota bacterium
CTGTTTTTATTGCTCATAGAACCCTCCCGCGAAAAATTCCTGTCGGACGCACAAGCAGTACTAAAACAAGTATTAAAAACGACACAGCAAATTTGTATTCTGTAGACAATAGCTGCCCAAGGCCTTCTGGTGCAAAGTTGGCTGGAACAATGTATGTGATGAATTTTTTGAAGGCATATGTCGCTGTGATTTCAGAAAATGCCACTATGTATCCTCCTAAAATTGCACCAACCGGCTGTCCGATTCCACCTACAATTGCAGAGGCAAAAATTGGAAGCAGTAAATGAAAATAAACTATCGGTTTAAAACTTTTATCCAGTCCGTACAATACCCCTGCTAAAGTTGCCAGGCTTGCTGCAATAATCCATGTAACCATCACTATGCGCTCGGTGCTGATTCCTGAAAGCAGTGCAAGGTCCTCATTATCTGAATATGCGCGCATTGCTTTCCCGGTACGTGTACGTTGTAGAAACCAGAAAAGCAGAAACACTGCGACCACAGCAAGAACAACTGTCAATACCTGTGTCTGCTTCAGAGCAAGTCCTTCATTCAGCCCTGTCATTTTCTTAAAAAGACCCGCCTTGATTAAAAACTTCTGTCCATCACGAAAAATTATTTCGTCTGTTCCTATCAGCATACGCACCAGGCCGTTAAGCATAAACATAACACCGACAGATGCTACTACAAAAGTCACAGGCCGGCTCTTGTTAAGACGATAAAATCGGAAAACTGATCTGTCAATAGCCAGCACAAGCAGAATTGTAATCAGTATCGCGAAAGGCATCGCAAATAGTGCCGTAGGAAAAAAACTGTGAGAAATACCCATTGACTGAAACCACCAGGTGAAAAAGATTGTGGCTGTGCAGCCTAATCCCATCAATTCACCATGCGCAAAATTGGCGAAACGCAAAATGCCGAAAACCAGTGTTACTCCTACTGCACCAATTGCCAGCTGAGAACCATAGGACAGTGATGGAATCAACACATAGTTTGAAATCAGTACCAGCGCGTTCAGCAGGTCAATCGAATTTTCCAATTGTTATCCTCCCAAAAAAGATTTGCGGACTTCCTCATTCGCCAAAAGAGCTTCCCCGGTATCGGTAAAACGGTTCTCACCAGTAACTAGAACAAATCCCTGGTCAGCAATATTCAAGGCCTGACGTGCATTTTGCTCAACCATCAGGATCGCTATCCCTGTCCTTTTAACTTCAATAATGCGTTCAAACAGCTCATCCATAACTATCGGTGAAACTCCAGCCGTAGGTTCATCCAGCATCAGAACAGATGGCTTGGTCATCAAGGCACGCCCTACCGCTACCTGCTGCCGCTGTCCGCCGGAAAGCTCGCCTGCTAATTGTCTTCGTTTCTCCTTTAGTACAGGAAACAGTTCAAAAACCTGATTCATGGTTTCTGTAATGTCGTCCCTCCTCAGGTAGGCTCCCATTTCAAGGTTTTCCTCAACTGTTAATGTGACAAACACATTTTGATTCTGTGGAACAAATGCCATTCCGTGACTTACTCTTTCTTGTGGAGACATACCTGTAATATCATTTCCATCAAGCAATACCCGGCCTTTACGCAGACTAAGCATACCCAGCAGAGCTTTCATTGCAGTGGACTTTCCGGCCCCGTTAGGACCTACAACAACTGCAATTTCACCTGTACCTACAGAAACATTGCAGTTCCTGATGATATCGGCACCACCGTATCCGCCAGTCAAATTTTCACCAATCAAAAAATTCATCCGGGAAGAGCCCCCCCCATGTTTTTCATACTTGTACCTAAATAGGCTTCTATTACGTCTTCATTGGCTTTAATTTCCTTCGCGCTGCCCTGGGCCAGTATTTTACCTTCCGCCATCACCACTACCGGATCACAAAGCCTGCTGATGAAATCCATATCATGTTCTATCATACAAAAAGTAAAACCTCGCTCACGGTTCATGCTTAAAATTGCGTCGCCAATCTCCTTAAGCAGTGTCCTGTTAACTCCTGCCCCAACCTCATCCAGAATTACTACTTTTGGGGAGACCATCATGGTCCGGCCAAGTTCAAGCAGCTTTTTCTGGCCCCCTGATAGATTACCTGCCAGTTCATTTGCCAGGTGCCCCATGTTCAGAAAAGATATAACTTCTTCTGCTTTGCCTCTTATTTCGGCTTCCTGACGGACAACTTTTTCTCTTTTAAACCATGCTCCCAGCAATGATTCCCCTACTTGCAGAGAAGGAACCATCATAAGATTATCAAGCACACTCAAACTCTGGAACTCATGCGCAATCTGAAATGTTCTCAACAGTCCCTTGGAAAAAAGCATGTGCGGTTTAAGTCCAGTAACATCCTCTCCATCCAAATATATACTACCGGATTCTGGAGTCAGGTTTCCGGCAATCAAATTAAAAAGTGTTGATTTTCCGGCACCGTTTGGCCCGATCAAGCCTGTGATGGTTCCCTGCTCAATCTCCATGCTAACACCATCTACTGCTGCCAGTCCGCCAAAATGCTTAACTACATCCTGCACTACAATCATGATCAACCTGAAACTTGAACTTTTTTTCTAATAAACCTTTCGATAGTGATAACTTAGTGAAACAAAGTCAAATTGAAACATTCTATTGTAATTTTTTCCAGAACATATAGGTCTTAACTGTATAATTTTTAGTTTGTGGACAGCACATTTGATAAACCGCATCATAACCTTACGCTATTTCAGAGAATCTTTATAATTTATAATTTTTCTATTGACATGATTCAGAAAAGACAGGATTATCTTCTTGTCTTCAATAAAAATTGATAACATAATGCCAGAATTCGAAGCTTCCAAAATCCGGAATTTCGCTATTGTGGGACATGGTTCCTCCGGAAAAACCATTCTTGCAGAATCGATGCTTGCCTGCAGCGGAGTGATAAACCGGCTGGGTACTATTGTTGATGGAAACACTGTCTCTGACTACCATGAAGACGAACAGCAGCATCAAATTTCCATTCACACTACCCCAATGTTTGCGGAATGGAATTCCTGCAAACTTAATATTCTGGATGCCCCAGGTTATGCTGATTTCATAGGTGAAACTCTATCCGCACTAAGGGTAACCGATTTTGTAGTGCTCACAGTACATGGTGCTCACGGAATTGAACTCGGCACTGAACAAACTTGGGATCGTATTGCTGAAAATGGCATACCCACAATTGCAGTAATAAACGTTCTTGATTCAGAAAATGTCAAGTTTGACCAGATTCTGGCTGATTTGTCTGAACGTTTCGGCAAAAGATTTTTCCCAATTACAATGCCTGTCAATCCAGGACCAGAATTTGACGGGATAATTGATGTACTTAATCATAAGCTTCTCAGGTACCAGACTGACGGGAAAGGCAGTTTTAAGAGTGAAGAACTG
>CAJXDX010000193.1 GCA_913052275.1 uncultured Pseudomonadota bacterium
ATAATGGAAATTTTGATTTCTGAGTTTCATTTCTTACGCCCTCTCTGGTTATTAGCAATTCCTCTTGTGTGGTGGATGGTTTTTCTGTTGCGGAAAAAATGGTGGCAAAAGGGAAATTGGGACAGGGAGGTTGAGCCTCATTTACTGGAGTTTCTGGCCACAAGTCCTTCACAACATAAACGAAAACTGCTTCCCTGGGTCATGAGTTTAGCAGGCACACTGCTTTTGCTGTCCCTGGCTGGTCCTGTCTGGCTAAAGAAACCACAGCCCCTGATTAAAAAATCACAGGCAAGAGTGCTGGTTCTGGATTTGTCATTTTCCATGCTTGCAGCTGATGTCAAGCCAACACGAATTGATAGGGTTCGATTTAAATTGGAAGATTTACTGAATAATTTCAGCGAGGGTGAAACTGCACTTGTAGGATATGCTGGCGAGGCTTTTGTAATCAGCCCTTTAACTCATGATGCTAATACCATTTCCGCACTTCTTCCAGGCTTGCATCCTAATATTATGCCTGTTCCAGGAAGCCGTGCTGACCTGGGTGTTGAACTTGCTTCAGATTTACTTAGCCGGAGTATAGGGAGCCAAGGTCATATAATACTTGTTACAGATGGAATTGAGGAATCCGAAATTACTGCTGTAAAAAATGCTTCAGGTGCTAATGAATTTTCTATATTGGCAGTCGGAACAGAAGCAGGTTCACCGATTGCGCTTGCAGCCGGAGGTTTTCTAAAAGATAGAAACGGAGCCATTGTAATTCCAAAATTGAATTTGAAACCATTGCGTAAATTGGCAAATCAAGTTAATGGAGAATTAACTGTATTAAGTCCTGATGATCGGGATGTGAATCAAATTATTGCTGCAGAGACTTCAGAAGGGATCTATACAGAAGATGAGAAGCAACGAACCACAGACAAGTGGAATGAAGAAGGGCCTTGGCTGCTTCTGATAGTTTTGCCCTTGACTGCGTTGTTGTTTCGCCGTGGCGTTTTGTTTTCAATAGGATTAATTGTTTTACCTGCATTTTTTGCATTACCTGATACAGTGAGGGCCTTTAGCTGGGATGATTTGTGGATGCGTCCGGATCAGCAGGCTGCAGAATTGTTTCATCAGGGAGAAACTGATTATGCTTCAAAACTCTTTGAAGATAACGAATGGAAGGCCACAGCAGCATATCGTTATGGAGACTTCGAAAAAGCAGTTGAACAGTTCGCCAAACAGGACAATACTCGTTCCAACTTCAATCGGGGCAATGCTCTGGCATTTACAGGACGTCTGCAGGATGCAATTGATGCTTATGAAAAAGTATTATCAGACAATCCTCAACATAAGGATGCAAAGTTTAATAAAAAATTGGTTGAGGATCTGCTGAAGAAACAGAATAAATCACAACAGAATAAGCAGCAGCAGAATAATAAGCAGGATCAAAGTTCAGAATCAACCCAAAGTCAGCAAAAAACTGGTACGGAGCAGGATAAAAACCAATCAGCAGAAAAAAAAGATTCCGGAGAACAGCAGCATGAAGAGGAACAGGGAAAAAATAATCAAAAAGGAAAAGAAGACCAAAATGAAGGCAGCAAAAAAGATCAAAATAAAAACCAGGATGATGTTAACAAAAATGAGAATAAATCAGCTGATACCACTGAACGACAAAAAATTGCATCCAATTCAAATCCAGATTTAAGTCCTGAAGATCGTTCAAAACAGCAAAAGCTGGAACAGTGGCTTAGGAAAATTCCCGATGATCCAGGCCGTTTGTTGCGAAACAAAATGAAGCGAGAATATCAACGTCGTGATAAAAAACAAATTGAGAGTAAACAGTACTGGTAAATTATGAAGAAAATAATTTGGCTTTTGATGCTGATTATAATTGCTGATCCGCTGATGGGTGAAGTCACAGCTTGGGTAAACAAAAATCCTGTGATGGTAGGGGAACTGTTTCAGCTGCAAGTGGAGGCAAAAAACGTGGATGATCCGGAGGAACCTGATTTAGGAGTAATACGAGGTTTGGAAATTCTGAACCGCAGCGTACAAAATCAAACTTCAATTGTAGGCACTTCTTTTACCAGCACAGTCAGCTGGACGTATGTTTTGATTGCTCCGGCTGCTGGCGAATATCAAATTCCACCTTTAAAGGTTGGAAAAGAAAAAACTGCTCCAATCCTGTTGAAAGCTGTTGAATCTGCTCTTAAATCAAAACAGGAATCTGTTCGCCTGGAAGTTGTTACAGAACCAAGAAAAGTTTATCCGCAGCAGCAGGTTCTGACGCGGATACGTATCATCAGGACCGGGATAGAACTGGAAAATGAAACTATTACTCCCCTGGAGACTGCTGGAGCTCATGTTGAAAAAGTAAATCAGGCCACATATAAGACTGTTGAAGACGGGAAAAAACAGGTTATTACTGAAATTACGTACGCAGTCATACCTAATAAAAGCGGAACACTTACTATTCCACAACTTCGTTATCAGGGCGACAAGAAGACTGGATCAGCTTTAAACAGAAATTTCGGTAATTTCGGCAATTTTGGCAATATCTTTAAATCGAGGGGACAGAGAATATTCAGCACGAGTAAGCCTCAAACTGTAGAAGTTATGCCTTTGCCAAAACAAAACAAGGGATGGTGGCTGCCTGCAAAAAATCTTGAAATCAGTGAAAACTGGCAGCCTGAACCGCCTGTTTTTAAAGTTGGGGAACCGGTAACTAGAACTTTAACAATTATTGCTGAGGGGGTTACAGGGAATCAAATTCCTGAATTGGCATTTAATTATCCGGACACAATTAAAGGTTATGCGGATCAGCCACAGATTGAAACGGAACATACTGCTAATGGTCTTAGAGGTATTCGCAAAGAAAAGTGGGCACTGATTCCAGGCCGGAACGGTATAATAACTCTTCCGGAAATATCAGTAAGCTGGTGGGATGTAACTACTAATACTTTACGCACGGTAGTAATTCCGTCAAAAGAAATTCAGGTAAAGACAGCAGTTGGAAGAGTAACAGAAAACATTACACCAGAAGTAACTGAAGATCCTGTAAAAGAAAATACAGCAATAGTTGCCCAGGAGCCTGCAGATGTAATTAAGTCATCCATGCCATGGAAAATCCTGGCAATTGTATTTGCACTACTTTGGACAGGTACGTTGTTAATATGGTTTTTCAATAGAAATAAAAAAGTAAACAGAGAAATTAAAATTGAAAATAATTTCAAAGGTAATCAGCAGGTTGAAATTAAGTCTGCAGTCAAAAAAGTTGAACAGGCATTACGCAGCGGAGAACCGGTTGCCGTGCAGGACGCATTATTAAAATGGGGAAATTCGGTATGGTCTGATGATCCTCCACAGGGACTGGAACAAATTGGAGATAGAATACCTAAA
>CAJXDX010000194.1 GCA_913052275.1 uncultured Pseudomonadota bacterium
TATTCCAGCGCAATTATAGAGGCAAGCACAGCCGAGGGCATGGCAGCTTGCAGAATTCCCGTGTCCCGCTCAATCCCTTGAAGTCCAAACAAGGGCACCAAAATAACAGCTAGTACCGGTCCACCTATCAAGCGCACCGTGCTAGCAGCAAAAACATTAAAATCAATCTTGATTTTTGCAATTTCAGCCATTTGTATACCAAGCGTAACAAGCATGACAGGTATCATTGCCTGACCCAGTAATCCACTCAGACGCGAGATAAAAATTGGCACTCCGATTCCTGAAATGTTGAATATCAGAGCAGGGACTACAGCA
This sequence comes from uncultured Pseudomonadota bacterium, assembly GCA_913052275.1. Taxonomy (GTDB): domain Bacteria; phylum SAR324; class SAR324; order SAR324; family NAC60-12; genus Arctic96AD-7. The sequence goes on from CAJXDX010000194.1 coordinate 316, forward strand.
AGTATGGCCGGAGTTTTAAATACAGAAAAAACAGCCGCCATTCCTCCACTCCTTGCCCAACTTGCTACACCTACACATATGACGAAAGAAATGAATACTGTTGCCAAAAAATAAACAGTAGCAGGAATTCGGGCTATTTCCCCAAACCTGAATTCAATTAACGGAAGCCCAAAGTTGCCAACATTCCCAAATGTTGCAATTAGAACAAACGCCGCTGTAATTTCCCTAGATTGACGCAGAGCTTTGCCCACTAAAAAGCCTAAAACAGCAACTGCGATCTGTACCACAAATGTAAAACACAGCATCAGCATAGCTAATTCTGCTGCTATCTTTGCCTCGCTGATTATATTGAAGACAAAGGCTGGAACAAAAACAAAGTAAGCAGTTTTAGAAAGAGGACGTGCTTGAATTTTCAGTAACGGTCCAATGAAATAACCAACTGCTACGAGAATAAAAACAGGTGTTACAACATTTAGAAAAACTAATGAAAGTGCTACCATATTTTCTGAAAAATCAGCAAAATTCATAATTCTTCAAATATATATCTTGAGTTAAATTTCGATAAAATTATTAACAGGCTGATTTGTCTGGATATTCACATTCACGCGCAATCACACATCTCACACAATCAGGATTACGTGACTTGCAGACATAGCGTCCTTGCAGGATGAGTAAATGGTGAGCATCCTTTTTCCATTTTGACGGAACAACCTTCATAAGTTTATTCTCAACTTCCAGCACTGTTTCTCCGTTTGCAAGACCTGTTCGATTCGAAATCCGAAAAACGTGTGTATCAACTGCAATAACGGGTTTTCCGAATGCTGTGTTTAAGATAACATTTGCTGTTTTACGCCCAACTCCAGGCAGTTCCTCCAACTCTTCTCTGCTTTTAGGCACATTTCCTTGATGGTACCTTACCAGCTGTCCGCATGCTGCTACAATATTTTTTGATTTGGTTGGCGCCAGTCCTATGCTTTTAATATATGAAAATATTTTTTCTGCTCCGGCCTCATGCATTTTTTCTGGAGTTGGAAATTTAGCAAATAATTCCGGTGTGACTTTGTTAACTGAAACATCTGTTGCCTGTGCACTTAAAATCACTGAAACTAATAACTCAAATGGATTGCGGTGCAAAAGCTCAGTTTGAGGTTTGGGAATGGAGTCGCTTAATTTCCTGAACAGAGTGTTTATAGTTGAAGATTTCATGAGCAATGCTTTTGTTTACTGATGCAATAATTTACTTTATTTCTCTGTGCCCCTGATGTACTGCTCTGTTATATTTTAAAGGATTTTATAAAAACTAAATTTTTTCATTTATGTTTGTATCTAACTGGTAACAATCACAGACCTTCTGTCATAAATAATTGAAACAGCAGGGCTCCAGTTAAATTGACAATTAATATCAAAAAAATGACAATGAATATAACTGAAAACAGTTTTTTCTGAAATTTGTATTTCAACCTGAATTTATTTGAATAAGATGCTTTCATCATGAAAAAAAGTAATTTTCTGCCCCTTCGGATTTCTGTGCTGGTAGTCTCCGATACCCGTACGGAAACAACAGACACATCCGGTAAGATACTCGTTGAACGGCTCACGAAAGCCGGTCATTTACTTGCTGAAAAATGTATTGTTCCTGACGATGTTTACCAGATACGTGCGGTGCTGTCACGATGGATAGCGGATCCTGCAGTTGAAATTGTAATTGCTTCCGGCGGTACCGGACTCACAGGTCGCGACGGTACACCTGAAGCTGCTTCTGCCTTATTCGACAAAGAAATTGAAGGATTTGGAGAATTGTTCCGCTGGGTATCATACGAAGAGATTGCTGCATCAACCATTCAATCACGGGTAACTGCCGGCGTTGCAAACGGAACTTATATTTTTTGTCTCCCTGGATCTTCAGGTGCTTGCCGCACAGGTTGGGACAAAATTTTAGCAACACAACTTGACATACGCAACAGTCCGTGCAACTTTGCCGAATTGCTTCCAAGATTGACTGAAACATAAACCATTCTTGAGCTGTTCCAATTCCAGTTTTTTGAAAAAGCTGAAGTTTGAGTCAAATACATGTTGCTTAATCATTTTCCCACTTTTTGATTCAATGTCTGCTCAGCAATAAATTCCTTCACTACTGGTAGAAGCCGCCCCATTCCATCTTCCATTGGACATATCACAGGTACTCCTAGACGCGCTTCAAGATTTTTTTGTTCAGACTGCAACTCAGTTTTTGTTAGATTATGGCTGTTTAAAGTAACAGCCAATGTTTTGGAACCATAGAGACGAATTAATTCCAGTTCTTCTTCAATTGGAGGAATGGGCCAAAGTTCTCGCTCATCGTCTGCCAGAAAATACTTCTGTTTTGGCGCAAACTGAATTATTACGCCCTTTGCCAGTGCACTGCATAGATACTCTGAACCACAAGGACCTGAAGGATTTCGCAGGGAAGACTGTCCCTCCAGTAAAATTAAATCCGGATGTTCCTGCTGGTCACAGCGGATTATTGCAGACTCAAGTTCTCCACTGACAAAATCATTGAGGGTTGAGTCAAGAATAAATCCATATTGGCCACCCTGTAATTTTCCTGTCTGCCCGGTGTAAATCATTTCAGTGCGAATTCCGGCCTCACGGCATGCATTTCTCAGCCAGAGACTGGAGGTTCTTTTCCCTATGGCACAGTCAGTCCCAAACATTGCAATTCTGGGAGCACGAACACTCCTTATATCTCCAGTCCAGAACGCATGTTCTTTTGCCTGCTTGGGTTTTCGTATATCAATCAATTCAGCCTGAAATTTCTCAGCAGTCTGCATTAATTCCGTGTCGTCACTCAAATAGTGGTGCAGCCCATTAACGATATGCATACCGTGAGATAGCGCATCAAGAAGTTCCTGACGAAGTTCATTCGGAATTACCCCACCGGGAGTTGCAACCCCTATGATTGCATGTAAACCTCGAGCGAATTTTTCAGCTGCTATATTTAGTTTTGAGCTTTGTTCTCTGAGAAAATCCTTGATTGAAGCATGAATTGGTATATTAAGATTTTTGCCTGTCACCAGTTC
>CAJXDX010000195.1 GCA_913052275.1 uncultured Pseudomonadota bacterium
GATGAAATAAATCGTGCTCCTGCAAAGGTGCAGTCAGCCCTTTTGGAGGCAATGGGGGAGCGGCAGGTGACAGTTGGAGGTAAAACATATATGCTTCCGGATTTGTTTCTGGTTATGGCTACACAAAACCCAATAGAACAGGAAGGAACCTATCCCCTGCCTGAAGCACAGCTTGACCGTTTTTTACTGCATGTATTTATAGATTATCCATCTGTTGAAAATGAGCTTAAAATCATGCGTCTTGTACACAAGGAGGCATTAAATAGGAATCATACTGAATATGAAAAAAATACTGTTGTTTCAAATGTTCCTGATGAAAATTATGATGTGCAAAAGATATTGGCCAAAGATATCTTCAACGCAAGAAATGAAGTATTGAAAATTTATATGGCGGAAGAAATAGAACGATATCTTGTGGAAATTATTGCTGCAACTAGAACCCCGGAAAGATACAGTGACGAGCTTGCACGTCTGATTACCTGGGGAGCAAGTCCTCGTGGTTCGCTTGCGCTTGATCGATGTTCACGTGCCCGTGCATGGCTGCGTGAGAGGGATTTTGTCACACCTGAAGATATTCAGGAAATAGCCGCAGATGTGCTGCGTCACCGAATTATAGAAAGTTATGAAGCAGAGTCTGATGGATTGACTCCTGATGATGTAATAAACAAAATCCTGGCAAAAATACCTGTTCCATAATTCAAAAATTTTGTTATTCACGAATTATAATAAATTGTATTTATTAATGTATTTATAAAATCAGATGTAATTCATATGTAGGTTTAAATTTTTTATAAATTATGACTAATCTGAAGAAAAATAATGGGATCTGGCTTGATAAAATGGAGTTGCCGGAATTGTTCAAGGTTGCAAAAAGCAAAGAGACCTTAACACCTCCAAAAATTGCAGGAACTATTGGAGGGCCATATTTGACAAAGCTGAAGGGCAGAGGGATGGAATTTGCCGAAGCACGTCCTTATCAGCCTGGAGATGATGTGCGACATATCGATTGGCGGGTTACTGCACGTACAGGACGTACTCATACGAAATTATACAGGGAAGAACGTGAACGTCCTGTGATGCTGGTGCTTGATCAGTGTAGACAGATGTTTTTTGGTTCCCGTAAAAGATTAAAGTCAGTTCAAGCAGCACGGATGGCCGCTTTGATGGGGTGGAGAGCACTCTTAAGAGGAGACAGAGTAGGAGGTATTCTTTTTTCAGAAAAACTGCATTATGAATTCAGGCCACGAGGAGATCGTCGCCATTACCTGCGTTTGCTCTCAAAAATTATGACTGAGCATAATCGCATTGCAGATGAGATGAAGTATGACCAATGGAGTTTTGGAAGTAAATACCAGTTCAGTGAGGCTTTAATAAGAGTGCGGCACTTAGTACAGCCTGGGAGTCTGGTATATATATTCAGTGATTTTCCCTCATTTGATGAAGAATGCAGAAAGCACATGTTTCAGCTTTCAAAACATAACCAGTTGGAAGTGTATTTATTATCAGACCCGCTTGAGAAAGAAGCACCTTCTTCCGGAAATTACGTAATGAGTGATGGTAAATCAAACGCATGGATAAATTCATCCAATACAAATACCAGAAGATTATATGCTGCAGCTTATGAAAAACTTCAACAAAGTTTATCTGAAGAATTACAATCCTGCAGGATTACTTTGAATTTGCTCAGTACTGTGGACAGTTTATTTCAACCTGGTAAATAGCTATATTGCTTGAAAATGTTGATTTGTAGAGCAAAGAAAAGGCGATCTAACTTAATGGGTTTTCGATTTTATTAATACCCATTCAGAATCTTTCGCTTGGGTGTAAATGACAAATATGGACTATAAAATCAATGTCAAATGAGTACTTGTGAATTACATATTGGTTGAAGAAACTCACAATGTCTGTAGATAATCCACTTGTAAATTTAAAAGATATTCATTTACCGCCACCTGTTTCTTTCTGGCCGCCTGCACCAGGCTGGTGGATTTTAGCTGTTTTACTGATTACATCTCTTTTTTTTGGCGGAGTGTGGTTTTTTAGACGATATAAAAAGAGAAAGCCAAAAACTGAAGCATTGAGAATACTAAAAGATTTGCAAATCCTGTATCAAAATTCTAAGGATGAGGTAGTATCTCTGAGGAATTTGTCTAATTTGCTTCGTAGAACAGCATTAACATTCTATGACAATGATGCAGTTGCTTCGCTTCAAGGTTCTTCATGGCTGGAATTTCTTGATAAAACAGGTAAAACAAAAGAGTTCTCACAGGGAGCCGGTAAAGTATTGGGAAATGAAGTATTTCAACAAAAAGTAAATCCTGATATGAATGCTTTATTCCCGCTGGTGAAGAAATGGATCAGTTCATCCAGACACTAAAATTAAATTACATTTTTGGAGAATGTTCTTTTTAGAAAGTGGAGCATTTGAATTTTATTGGCTTTGGGCCGCCTGGATTTGGCCTCTGCCTTTTTTGTTTCGCCTTCTTCCTCCCCGCAAAGTCACTGCACAGGCTCTTCGAGTCCCTTTCTTTGAACGAATTGCAGATTTACCTCAAGCAGGAATTTCACAGAAAATTTTCTCGAAATTTTTAATTCCAGCAACTATTGTCTGGAGTTCAATTGTTTTAGCAGCAATGAGACCGCAGTGGGTTGGTGAAGCAGTTGAACTTCCTGTAACAGGTCGAAGCGTGATGCTTGCTGTTGATCTTTCCGGCAGTATGAAAGAGAAGGATCTGGAGATTGAAGGTAGGGCAGTAACACGTTTAGAAGTTGTTAAATATGTATTGAGACCTTTTATCAAGCGACGAAAAGGTGACCGGTTGGGACTGATTTTATTTGGCGATCAGGCGTACTTGCAAACGCCTTTGACTTTTGATCGTCAAACATTGGGGCAAATGCTGGAAGAGTCTGAACTGGGACTAGCAGGCCAACGCACAGCAATAGGAAATGCAATCGGACTTGCGGTTAAGCGAATGAAGGATCTGCCGGACACCCAAAAAGTATTAATATTACTCACAGATGGTCAAAATACTGCAGGAGAGGTTTCTCCGGAAGATGCTGGTATACTTGCAAAGGAAACCGGATTAAGAATTCATACTATTGGAGTAGGTGCGGATGAAGTATGGATACGCACATTTTTGGGAACACAAAAAATAAATCCATCTTCTGAACTGGATGAGGTTTTGCTGCAGTCATTAGCCAGTGATACAGGAGGGAGCTATTTTCGTGCACGAAGTACCGAAGAACTGGAGAATATTTACTCGATGATTGATGTAATCGAACCTGTTGAAATAGAAAAAGAGGTTTTCAGACCTCGTCAGGCATTATATGTATGGCCGCTTGGTTTTGCGGTGTTAGCAATTGGTTCCTG
>CAJXDX010000196.1 GCA_913052275.1 uncultured Pseudomonadota bacterium
GTAGAAAATGTGATTGCACTGCCTTCTGGGAAATAAAGAAGATCACCTGTTTTTGCCGTCACTTTCTGTCCGGTTTCATCTTCAATAATAAAGCTTCCATCGACAATCAGTTTCATCTCATGGTATGTGTATGTGTACTGCAGAGACTCTCCTGCCTCAAGACGAAACAAACCACAAGTAATTGGTTTTTCCGAATCTTCTGAAACAGCAAAATCTTTAAGAAATGCCGGGACATTGCCAATTTCCATGGACGGCAGTTCCTGTGACTTAATTTGTTCGAAATGCTTAAACGCCATTTTATGCCTCCGTGTCTGGTGGTTAATAATATTTGCAATTTCTTACAAACAACTTTGAACGTACCTTTATGCAGCAAAGCCTTAATAACTTCAAGCTGCTTGATTGATTATTGAGATACTAATAATTCATCACATTCAGAAATCCTAAAGTAAAACCCCCATTTTCCTGCAAATATATATATGATTATATATATATTAAATCAAAATTATGCAGATATGGTATTAAGGTTCTTTCAAAGATGGGGGCCTGGAACGCAAAAGAAATTTATCAGCAAGGCGGGCATCTTTATGATTTTAAGGAAGGAAGAAAATTCGCAGCCAACAATTAAACCAAACTTTATATCAGGAGCCTTAATTCCTTATCTGCATGGTCATGTGAAATTTTTTTGAAGTCGAGATTCAGGCAATTCATTTTTTCGTCCAGTTCACTCTGCAGAAAAAGAATTTGTTGACCACCGCCCAAATATATTGATTTTATATTGGAGAGGAAAAAATTTTATAATTTATGTATAGTTATCATTCCCATTAAGTACAACTAAAATCGTATTTTGTTTGAACTTAGTGTATTTATAATAAAAACAATGATTTGAGTGATTTTATTTTTTTAACCACAGACTAATGAATGCATATGTCTAATGTAGAAGAACGCTTGAAGTCCCTGGGGATAAAGCTGCCTGAACCGCCAAAACCCCAGGGGAATTATGTTGGCGCAGTAACTTATGGAAATCTGGTTTATCTTTCCGGATCTGGTCCCATGAAGGATGATGGATCTTTCATTGTTGGAAAAGTTCCCACTGATATATCTGAAGAAGAAGCATACCAGGCTGCCAGGCTCACGGGATTGAATCTCATAGCAACATTGAAGACTCACATAGGAGACCTGGACCGATTTCAAAAAATGATCAAAGCTCTTGGAATGGTAAATTGTGAACCAGACTTCGGTGCCCAGCCAAAAGTTATAAACGGCTTTTCTGATCTTATGGTGGAGGTATTTGGTGATGCCGGAAGAGGTGCAAGATCTGCGGTGGGTATGGGATCACTGCCAGCTGGAATTTCTGTAGAGATTGAAATGATTGTTGAAATTAAATAGCCTGCCTTATTGGAACGGCATCCAAAATCGTATTCAATTATTTATCTGCATCAATCATAAAATACGTAAATATCAAAACAGCAATTTTGAAGAAGATGCGATATTTAGCTGATTTTTTCTAATCGGATTTCAACATGGCTGGAAACACCGAAGAAGCTGTAGCACGAGTACAAGCTGAAGCTGCATCAGCTTTTGTAAATGCTGCATATGAATCCGGCACTGTCAATAAACTGGCAATAAGGCATGAGTAAAGACAAAGTAGCACTGATAATTGGTGCAGGAGACTATCTGGGCAGCGCCATCGCACGACGCTTCGCAAAAGAGGGGTTTCACGCTGTTGGAACGCGCAGGAGAGGTGATATTGTCAGTTTCGTCAAGGAAATTGAAGATTCCGGCGGAAAAGCCACCGGCAAGCACAGCGACGCACGTAAAGAGGAACAGGTGGTTGAACTTGTTGAATGTGTTGAAAATGAAATTGGGCCCATTGAGGTTTTCGTGTTTAACATTGGAGGAAATGTAATGTTTCCTATCCTTGAAACAACAACACGTGTCTACACAAAGGTGTGGGAGATGTGCGCCCTTGCAGGCTTTCTTACAGGACGTGAAGTAGCCCGCCGCATGGTCAGCCGTAAGCGCGGTACTATGCTGTTTACAGGAGCAACAGCAAGTGTGAGGGGAAGTAATGGATTTTCAGCATTCGCAGGCGGTAAGCATGCCCTGCGGGCGCTTGCACAGAGTATGGCAAAGGAGTTGATGCCGCAAAATATTCATGTTGCCCACGTTATTATAGATGGTCCTATTGATACTGAATGGACCCGTCAAAGATTCCCGGGTATGGTAAAGGAACGCCCCGTGGATGGACTGCTTCAGCCAGACGACATTGCAGAGACTTACTGGGCAATTCACAACCAGAAAAGAAGCGCCTGGACTTTCGAAACCGATGTCCGTCCCTGGGTTGAACCATGGTAATGCTGGCTCCAGTTTTTTCTATCCATATATGTTTATATTGATTCATTGCAATTTCTCTCCGCAATGAGGACAAAACTTCTTTTCTTTCTGCATTTCGTCAGAAAAACCGGAAGCAAGTAAACCTGCCGGTAAGGCAAAAAGGCCAATACCAAATATTGCTGATATTGAACCTAAAATTTTTCCTATAGAGGTTACGGGAAAAATGTCTCCATAACCAACTGTTGTCAAAGTGGCAACCGCCCACCACATCGCTGAAGGTATGCTGGAAAACTTGTCCGGCTGGGTTTCATTTTCAGCAAAGAAGACTCCTGTAGCACAAATCATCAGAAGACAGAACATCAGGATTAATGAAGAAATCAATTCTGATCTTTTTTTAAAGATGGTATTGGTTATAATGTGAAAAGTATTTGAATGATGAAAATGTTTTGTCATCTTAAGTACTCTTAAAAATCTTAATATTCTAAGAATTCTTGCATCAGCGATCATGAAGGTTAAGTAGAAAGGCGCAATTGCAATGAAATCAATCAAGGCCATTGGAGAGAAAAAATATTTTATTCTGCCGATAACCGGATGCCGGTAGGCTTCAACAGTTACACACGACCATATCCTCAGAAAATATTCAGCACTGAAGATTATTATCGATACTGTTTCAAAATATCTGAAAAATGTTTTATATTCTGCAAAAAAACTTTTCTCAGTTTCAAGTATTATTGCCAATACATTCAAACCAATTAATATTGAAATAAAATAGTCGAATATTTTACTTTGCTGGTCGTTCTCCTTGCTTATTTCAAGTATTTCCCAAATCCTCTGTTTTTTCATTTTCTTTTCTCCTTATAATAATGCTTGTGAAACCTTTGTTTTTCAGTAAACATGTCAGACTTGTTAAAGTAGTAAAAGCGTTGTATTTCCGGAAATTACATGCTGCACATTATCTGCGGATTCATCCATACAGCTCAAGTTGATAAGTTTAATAGGGAATATTTGTGAA
>CAJXDX010000197.1 GCA_913052275.1 uncultured Pseudomonadota bacterium
GGCAAACCCAAATCCTTACCTTTTCTGGTTTACTGTAGGGGCACCCCTTATGGTAAGATCATTTCAACATAATTGGGGTACAGGTGTCAGTTTCCTTTTGAGTTTTTATTTTGGTCTGGTGGGGGTAAAACTAATTCTCGCAATTGTCGCCGGTAAATCCAGAGATTTTCTGCATGGTTTATTGTACCGACGCACTATGCAGCTGCTCAGCCTGATGCTGATGGGCTTCGCGGTTTTTCTGATGCTGGAAGGTATGGTTTTCCTGGGATTGCTGCAAGATGGATAATCCCGTTCCCCTTCAACTCTTGATTTGCTGGGTCAGTTTTAAGCTGACTGCAGTCGTACGCAAGTGATGCTCCGGAGTGTACTATTTTTTATCCTTCCTGCTTTTAATTCCTGACTTCAGCTGTAATGAAATTCTAACTGCATGCTCTTCCCTGAAAAGCAGGAGCAATATTAAGTAAATCAAGGCAGAGCCTGCCAGTAAGCCAGCAAATATTGTCCAGTTATGCAGGATAAACGGTCCTTGCTCCCATGAACCCTGCTGTCCAAACAGCCAGGTGAAAATTGACATCCCTCCGGAAGCAATCAAATAAAGTAATGTTGAACGCAGAGGCCAGAAACTTTTGCGCAGTTCCGGCTTCCTGCGCAAAAACAGAAGCAGCAGCATAAACTGAAACCATGTACCCGCAACAAGTCCCAGTGCGAGTCCGAAAATTTCCAGGCTCTGACTCCACCACCATCCTAAAATCCCTGTCACCACAATACTCACGAGTGAAATTTTAACCGGAGTAGCGCTGTCTTTAAGGGAAAAAAAGACTGACGTCTGCAGCCGCACCAGTGCAACCGCAGGAATGCTCAAAGCAAAAGCCTGCAGCGTGAGCGCGGTATTTTGAACATCCATCCAGGCATATTCACCGTGAAAATAGAGCATGGAGACAATCGGCTCAGCGGCAAATGCCAGCCCGATACTGGCAGGAATTACCACCAGCAAAGTCGTGGCCATGGTAAAGCGCATTGTGCTGCGGATTTTCTGCCAGTTTGCGTCTGCAGTGTGCTTGCTTAATTCAGGGAATCCTGCAGTTGTTATGGCAAAAGCAAATACTCCCAGAGTCAGTTCAGACAACCTGCTGGCGTTATAATAATGCGTGACTTGTCCTGAGGGCATGAAACTGGCGAGGTTGCGCAGCACTATGATATTGATCTGGTAGACGGCCACACCGACCAGCGAGGGGCCAAGCAGTCTCAGCAGCCTCTGAATATTCTGGTCATTGAAAAAGTTTCTCGGTGTGATCGATTGACCAACTTTTCTCAGGGATGGTACTTGAATTAATATTTGTAGAAGCCCTCCCAAAAGAACTCCGATTCCGATGCCTGTGATCGGTTCTTTCAGCAAAGGGGAAATAACAAAAGCCGCTCCTATCATTCCCACATTCAAAAAAATCGGTGCTGCTGCCGGTGCAGCAAAACGGCCCTCAGCATTGAGTATGCCCATCGACCATGCAACCAGTGAAACAAAAATCAAATACGGGAACATGATCCGTGTCAGCAGCACTGTCAGTTCAAACTTTTCCGGACTGGATGCGAAACCTGCAGCAAAAAGAAAAACAAGCTGGGGACTGAATATTATGCCAAGCCCGGTTAAAATCGTGGTCACCCCGAGTACCAGTCCCAATGTTTTTGCGGCAAATTTCTTTGCGGCATGAGGATCATTTTTTTCACGGATTTCGGTATAAAGGGGAAGGAACGCTAGGGTCATCGAGCCTTCGGCTGTCAGGCGCCGCAGAACATTGGGAATGGTGAATGCCTGCACAAATGCATCAGTAATCCATCCTGCGCCAAATACATGTGCAATCACCAAATCACGAGCCGCTCCCAGCATTCGGGACAGGAAGGTAAAAAATGTAACCGTTCCGGCGTGTTTCAGTATGCGTCCGGACTCTTCAGGATTATTTTTCAATGGAATGGATGTCAAGAATAATTGCTCTGCAGATTAAGGAAGGCTTACAGTGTGTAAAAGTTAAGACTATCAACTCCCAAATATTGCTGACTCACCCAGTTCGGCTTCAATTTCCAGCAAGCGGTTATATTTCGCAATACGTTCGCTGCGTGAGGCCGAACCTGTTTTGATCTGGCCGCCTGCCATTGCAACCGCAAAGTCCGCCATAAACGTGTCTTCCGTTTCACCGCTTCGATGTGAAATAATGTAATTCCAGCCTGCTTTTTGGCAAAGCTGAATTGTGGCCAAAGTTTCTGATACGGTTCCGATCTGATTAAGCTTGATCAGCACGGCATTGGCTGCCTTTTTACTGACACCCTTCCTGACAAAATCTGTATTGGTAACAAACAGGTCGTCTCCTACAATTTGAATCTTATCCCCAAGTTTTTTAGTGATGGCAGAAAATCCATCCCAGTCATGTTCATCCATGGGGTCTTCTATGGAAACTATTGGATATTTTTCAACCATGCTCCCGTAAAATTCCAGCATCTCTGTTGAGTTTTTTGTCCCTGATCCGGATTTCTGAAACACATAAGAGCCTTGATTACAAAATGATGAAGCTGCTGCGTCAAGGGCCAGGAAAATGTCTTTTCCGGGCTCATAACCTGCTGCTTGAATTGCTTCGATAATAACTTCGCAGGCTTCTTCATTGTTTTTAAGATTTGGGGCAAAACCGCCTTCGTCGCCGACACTTGTGGCATAGCCTTTTGATTGCAAAATCTTTTTCAGCGCGTGAAATGTTTCCGCTCCATAACGCAGGGCTTCCCGGAAAGAAGGGGCCCCGGAAGGCATTACCATGAATTCCTGCAAATCAACACTGTTGTCCGCATGTTCTCCGCCATTAATGATATTCATCATAGGCACTGGCAATCGAAACCCTGAAACTCCTCCCAGATAAGCGTACAGAGGAACATTGTGTGACTTTGCCGCCGTCGCTGCCGTTGCCATGGAAACACTTAGAATAGCATTAGCCCCCAGGTTGCTTTTTGCAGATGTACCGTCAAGCTTAAGCATCATCCTGTCAATTTCAGCCTGCCTATCAGGGGTCATTCCCAACAGTTCCGGTGCAATGTCTTGGTTCACGTTTTCCACGGCCTTCAGAACCCCCTTTCCGCCATAACGGCTCTTGTCACCATCACGGAGTTCAATGGCCTCATTTTCTCCGGTTGATGCTCCGGAAGGGACTGAGGCAGTTCCGTAAACTCCGTTTTCCAGGCTTACCCTTGTACGAATTGTCGGATTGCCGCGCGAATCCAATATTTCCATTGCTTCAATTGAAATGATGCGATCTTTCATAGGGTCTTCTTTTGTTGTATTTT
>CAJXDX010000198.1 GCA_913052275.1 uncultured Pseudomonadota bacterium
ACCCGTTCCTTTCAAATAGGTTTTCGTTGTGCAATGGATATCCCGGAATAAATTTTATTATATTGGGGTTTGACCGCTCGTAAGCATTACGCCTGAAAATTGTTATTTCTGAAATTCCCGTTGAAGCTCAATTTCTAAACTTAAATAAAAAAATACCTGTGTCGCTGAATAAATCTTTGTCTGCCCGTAAAACTGCTGACTCTGTAATCAAAAAGATCATGCCTTTCAGCAAGGATATAGAACTTCGGAAGCGTTATATTAATTTTTTTGGTGCATTGCGCCTTGGCAAACTGCTTGAGGATCTTGATTTAATTGCGGGTCAGGTGGCATACAAACATACAGAAGGCTGGGAACGCGGGCTTACAATTGTTACTGCAGCATGTGACCGCATTGACTTATTGGGAGATCTGCGGAGTGACCGTGACCTGCAGTTTCTTGCGAGCATAAACTGGGTGGGTAAAAGTTCTCTGGAAGTAGGAATCAGGATTTCATCAAAAGAAGCCAGAAACTGGAAAAGAGTGGCCAGAGCTTATTTCATCATGGTAGCCAGGCAGGAAGGTAAAGCTGAAACTGTAAATTCCCTGGAACCCGTTACAAATGAGGAGAAAAGGCGTTTTCAACAGGGTGAACTTCGTCAGCAGCAGCGCAGGGCAATCGCTCAAACAAGTTATCTGCTCAACACTCCAACAGCTGAGGAAAGTAAGGTGCTTCATGATCTGTTTCTAAGAATAAAAAACGGTAAGCTAAAAGGAGAAGCAATGCGCAGTTCCACCAGGCAATCAACATTACTGATGCATCCTCAGTCACGCAATGTGCACAATAATATTTTTGGAGGATATTTGATGCGTGAAGCATTCGAGCTGGCCTGGAATATAACTTATTTGTTTTGCAAAAAAAGACCGCAGTTCATCAGTATGGATCATATGTATTTCTACAAGCCTGTGGAAATTGGATCAATCGTTTCTTTTACAGGAGCAGTAATATACACAGTTAAAAAAGCCTTGATGGTGGAAGTTGTCTCTGAGGTTATCCATCCAAAAACAGGTGAAACTCAAGTTACAAATGTATGTTATTTCACGTTCACAGCCCTTGATGATTCTGGCATCACCCAAAAAGTACCATTGATTCTACCTCACACTTATGAAGAAGGATTAAAATATCTCGATGGTGCAAAAAGATTTAAACTTGGTGAGCAAAAAAGGAATAACGGTTAATTATATGATGATGTTGCGAGCGGTTAAGTAAATCTGAAAGAATTTTTTGGCTTTCGTATAAAACAATTTACAGAGAATAGAAAAAATGATCAGTTCCACACAAACATCTCATCTAGACTCCATCGGCTCTTTTCTGGCTATGGAGATTTTTTCCCGTGCCCAGCAACTTGAAGCACAGGGCAGAGAAATTATACATTTAGAATTTGGCGAGCCTGATTTTTCTCCTCCTCCGGAAGCAGCAGAGGCTGCCAGGAAAAGTATTGAAAATAGCCCCGCCGGATACACTCACACTCAGGGGATTGAGCAGCTGAGAGTAGAAATTACTAAAAAGTATTCAGAAGATTATGGCATCCGGATCGACCCCGAACAGGTTCTGGTTTCAAATGGTTCATCGCTGCTGCTTTTTTTATCAGTTCGTCTGCTGGCAAAACCCGGAAGTGAAGTCATTCTTACAGATCCCAGCTTTGCCTGTTACGAAAATACAATACGCGTGGCTGGTGCAGAGCCTGTTCTGATAAAGCTTCATAAAGAAGAAGGGTTTCAATTAAATTTAGATGAACTAAGAAAAAAAGTTACACCAAAAACCAGCGCCATCCTAATCAACTCTCCCACGAACCCTACTGGAGTGGTCTTTACACCTGATGTAATGAAGGGATTGGCTGAACTTGAAATTCCTGTAATTTCAGATGAAATTTATGCAGACTTGAGTTATGAAGCCCCTCCATACAGTTTTTTGAGTTTTTCTGATAATACGATAGCAATCCACGGTTTTTCTAAATATTACGCCATGACAGGATGGCGGCTTGGATACATGATAACTCCCATTGAATGGATGTCTGCTGCAGCTCGACTGCATCAAAACTTGATGATTTCAGCAAATGATTTTGTACAGCAGGCAGGAATTGCAGTTTTGCAAAAAAGTGGATCTTATTGCGAATCAATGAAAAATGAATTCAATAAAAGACGTAAATATGTTTTGAATCGCCTTTCTGAACTTGGAATGGACCCGGGATACACTCCCACAGGAGCATTTTATGTTCTTTATAAATATCGGGATTCTTCGAAATCATCGTTGAATCTATGCATGGATGTTCTGGAAAAAACCGGTGTGGCAATAGCTCCAGGTCGAGACTTTGGACTAGGAGCAGAAGGGTACGTCAGGATAAGTTACTCCAATTCAATGGAAAACATTGAACGTGCACTGATCAAAATGGCTGAAAGCGGACTTTTATGAGTGATTATATTCGCTGCAATGTAAAAGAAAATGAAACAGGAATGCGCCTGGATCAATTTTTAGCATCAATGGATCAAATTGTTTCACGCACACAGGCGCAAAGATTGTTGAAGTCAGGTAACGTTTTGCTCAACGGTGTTTCTGTATCTGCCCCATCAAGAAAAGTTTACTCAGGACAGTCTATCCAGTTAACTGTACCAGATAGTGAACCTTCAGAAATTACTCCTGAAAAGGGAGAACTTGAAATCCTGCATGAAGATTCTGAATTAGTAGTGGTAAATAAACCGGCAGGGATGGTGGTGCATCCTTCAGCGGGACATTCTTCCGGAACACTTGTAAACTACCTGATGCATCATTGCGATGATTTGTCCGGAATTGGAGGTGTTTTGCGTCCCGGAATTGTACACAGGCTGGATAAGGATACCTCCGGAATTTTAGTTGCTGCAAAAACTGATTCAGCACATCTGCACTTGTCTTCTCAATTCAAGCAGCACACAGTCAAGCGTCAGTATCAGGCAATCGTCTGGGGAGTACCGGTAAAGGAGTTTGGGGTTGTGGAGGCTTCAATGGCTCGACATCCTGTAAGACGAAAGGAGATGTCAATTGTCAAAAGTAACGGTGATCGTGAAAGTGTTAATACTAAGGGCAAACATGCTGTAACTCACTGGAAAGTTTTAAAGAGATTCAAAATTGCTTCTTTGATGGCCTGTCGACTTGAAACAGGCCGTACTCACCAGATCAGGGTACACCTGACCTCAATTGGACACCCGCTTATTGGCGATAAGCAGTATGGGAAATCACCTTTAAAAAATTGTTCTGGATTGTCAGTTGAATTAATTCAAA
>CAJXDX010000199.1 GCA_913052275.1 uncultured Pseudomonadota bacterium
TCTGGATTGAGCTGAAATCTCCGGCTAACCCTACAAATTTTGAAATTGCTGATTACGGAGGATATTCTGCTTTACCTCAATTGAGCAGCATGACTTCTGAGTGGAACCTGCTTGGAACCTCAAAAAATATTACGGTTGAGGAAATAACGCAGGCTGGGAATTTTGATAAAACCAAAGAAGATGATTCCAACACATTGGGATTTATTGACAACCCAGGTGGAAATGGACCTTCTTCAGGACTTGACTTTCTGCAAGATGAATACATTATTTCGGCAGATCAATCAGGTCAATTCAACGGATTTGCATTAGTGATGGCAATGCTGCTGTTGGCTTCAGCAAGCCTGATGTTTCGATACAGACAATCCAGGGTAAGCAGCATTTCAAAATCGCAGCAAATTCCTCTGAAAATGCCCTCATGGCAACTGATATTCGCAGCAGGAATAGTTATGCTGGCAGTAGCATGCGCTCAACCAGAGAGTGATTCAACTTCCGAAACATTTGATTATATGGGTTCATACGACCGCGTTCATTCTATTTGGAAGTGGGATGACGAGAACAGCAAATGGCTTGCATACTCACCAAAATCTTCTATCGCTAAGGAATTGGAGGACCTGGGCTACACTACATTCAATACTGTAGAGAAAGGCCAGGGATATTGGGTACGTCTCAGTGCCAGTGGAATACCAACCAGCCTGTCACTCGCGGAACCACCCGCAATATAATCACCATGAATCATACCGCCCCGAGCTCCTGGATGAGGCGGAAACGTAGATCCGTGCTTCCTCCATTCCGGAACACAGTCATATTGATTCTCACTCTGGGTGCGGTTTTTCATGGAGTATTATTTGCCCAGGAAAGACCACTTCTGGTATTCACTGATAATGATTCTCGCGGCGGCTTACTCAAGGGCGACTTGATCTTTACCGTACCGCAAACAACTTCCTCAAAACAAATTTCAGAGAAAATCAAGGATTATGTACTTCATTGGGGAAACAATCCTCATCAGCGACTTGGAATGTTCAGACCAATTGCCACACTGCCTGCTGCAAAACCAGGCAGCAGAATGAGGCTGCAGTTCAAAAACACACCGGTTCCTCAAAGTGCAACCCACTTGCTGCTCTATTCACGCAATGAATTTGGGAATGAAACCGAGATATACAGTCTAAGGCTGATTGACAAAGGAGTCCCGGAGAATAAAGCCCAGGACATACTGTTTGAACAAACAGGAAAAGAAGGAAACAGGGTACAGGGAGAACTCCGTATAACCCGGGCCTGGGATGAAAGAGACGTTACCCACTATGCAGTATACTGGGGAGAAGGTCCGGATACTGTTCTGAGAACACAACCTGCTGTGGCGGTAATTGAAAAACGTTCCTGGTTCGGCAGTTTGGGGGTTCAATTGCTGGCACCGTGGAGGGCATCACCTTTGACTGAGAAAATTGATATTCTATTACCTCCGGAGGCAACTCATTTAATTGTCTTCACAAGAAATTCTGAAGGGCAAATGAGTGAGGGCAAATCCATGAAACTGCAAGGAATGCAGGAGGAAGAAAAAGCCGAAAAGTTGAGAATGATCCTGCAGAAAAAATCTTCTGCATCAGGATTCATAAACGGTTACTTGAGATTAGTGCGCTCCAAGTTTGAAGATGATTTTAGTCACTATTTATTTTTTTGGGGGAAAGATGAATTAACCCGCCTGGGCGACTATCCCCCATTCGCTCAGATTGAAGTAAAAAAATTTAAAGATGGTTTGACTGATAAAGAAATCCAGGTTTCAACAATTTCTCAGATGGACCAGGAAATGAAGGTAAAAACAGAAGGTAAAGCAAGGCCGGAATTAAGATATGAATTCCCTGAAAATACAATTATTCCCAGGGGTGCAACCCATATTCTGGTTTACACTCAAAAAAAATTCTGGTTTCAGGATGACGCTGAAAGAAGATTGAAGGGGCCAATTGCAAATGTTTCTATACAGGACCCTGAAGGATCAAAGAAGAAAGAAAAAGTTTTGGGTAATATTAAAGAGGGACTTAAAAACTTCTCTTTATCAAAATATAAAAAGCAAGGTGAAGTATCTGAAGAAAAAACAGGTAATCTTGAAAGTGGCAGCAAAGTTGGAGGGGAAAAGGGAAAGAAATTCAGGAAGGGATCAGAATGGAGAATTTCGGAATATCGTGGCCTGGGACTGGGTATCTCGTTAGCCGGTCTTAATGGGATTGTAACATTTTACGACTACAATCTGGACTATGATTTACAGTTACACTATTCGCTGGAGCTAACAGGTCCGCAGGTCAACAGTGCGTTCAAAGCATTGCGCCTGACGGAAGAAAGTACTGAAATGCAGAGCATTGCTGCAAGTGGATCCGGTAACACCCTGGAAATAAACAGATCATTAATTTCTGCGACTCTGCGATGGTTTGTTGATGAGTCTGTTTTATGGGGAATTTCAGACGGATTTTATTATGGCGCTGGCGGTGGCCTTGGATATGCAACATTAAAATATCATGGCAAAGATACAGCCGCTACTGCCAGTATTTCCGGTGAACAGGAGACATATGATTCAATTGCAACGGAATACCGTCATTCTACAATTGGATACGGACTTTTCGCGGTGCTTGATGCCGGCTGGCAGGGGCTGGAGAATTACTATTTTCAATTCGCGCTTCAGCCGTCATTTTACATTGTTTACCAGGACGGCTATGAGGAAACCAGCATTCCAGAAAATCCAAACCAGCGTTCTGCAGTTACAGATCGCTGGACCAGAGCAAAAGATTTAACACGAGTGTTATTAGGATTTGGGATATTTTTTTGAACACAATGAATGAATATTCAGCCAAAACAGTTAAAAAAGCATTACTGTTTAATATGATTCTTTTTGCTGTTCTGACTTATTCACTTTTTGCAGAAGAACAGCCGCTGGATCACCAGACTACAGCCGTGCGCTATGTCTTTACAGCCAGTGTGGAGCGTGAGTTACACCCATGGCTGCAGGAGGAGGTGGCAAATACTTGGTTTGAAAGTAAAATTCCAAAATCATGTCACATTTGCGACAATGTATATCGATATCCTGTGGACAACGGTTCTGTGGTAACTCGTGGAGTACAAAACCTGATTAACAGAAAAAGGCTGGCAGCAATCCTGGAAGTAAACGATTTTTTGACAGTGATAGTAAGACAATCAGGAGAAGCAATCAGTGTAGAGGCCGCACTTCATAATCTTGAACAGGAGGAACCACTATGGGCCAAAGTCTTTGAATGGTCAAAGCCCTGGGCTCTGTGGTAAAACT
>CAJXDX010000200.1 GCA_913052275.1 uncultured Pseudomonadota bacterium
TCTTTTCTTGCTTCTTCAAGATCTGAAGAGATCATTTCACTTATCAATTGCTTTAAATCACAGGTTGGGCTCCATCCCAGTTTTTCTTTGGCTTTGGTTGCATCTCCTATCAGCAGATCCACTTCAGTAGGACGGAAGTAAGCCGGATCAACTGATACAAGTAATTTCCCCGTCTGGGAATTTTTACCAACCTCGTCCACACCACTTCCGGACCATTCCAGGGAAATACCAGCTTCGGAAAATGCCTGTGTGGTAAAATCCCGGATTGAAGTGCTTATTCCTGTTGCCAGCACAAAATCTTCCGGTTTGTCGTGCTGCAAAATTCTCCACATACCTTCTATATAATCATTTGCATGACCCCAGTCACGCTTGGAATCGAGGTTCCCCAGGTAAAGTCTTTCCTGCACGCCTTGTGATATGCGTGCTGCGGCGCGGGTTATTTTTCTTGTGACAAATGTTTCTCCCCGGATAGGTGATTCGTGATTAAAGAGTATTCCGTTACTGGCAAAGATATTATATGCCTCACGATAATTAATGGTAATCCAGTAAGCATAAAGTTTGGCTACTCCATAGGGTGAACGTGGATAAAAAGGTGTTTTTTCATTTTGTGGTACTTCCTGTGCCATACCGTAGAGTTCACTGGTTGACGCCTGGTAGAACCTGGTTTTATTAGATAAACCCAAAAGCCTTATTGCCTCCAATATTCTTAAGGTTCCAAGTGCATCAGCGTTTGCGGTGTATTCAGGTGTTTCAAATGAAACCATCACATGACTTTGGGCAGCAAGATTGTAAATTTCATCAGGCTGAACTTCCTGTATGATACGGATCATATTAGTTGAATCAGTCAGGTCTCCATGGTGTAAAACGAAATTTCGCTTGTCTATGTGCGGGTCCTGATACAGATGGTCAATTCTAGCAGTATTAAAACTGGATGAGCGTCTTTTGATTCCATGAACAAGATAGTCTTTTTTAAGCAACAAATCGGCAAGATAGGCTCCATCCTGACCCGTGATACCGGTTATTAGCGCAACTTTATTCATATTTTAACCATATACATTATAAGTTGAGAATTTATTCATTTTTGTGTTGCAGAAGACAGTTCAACTGCATGCAAATTTTTCAGTGCTTTGCCGATACGATTTAATCCGGCTTCAAGCTCTTCATATGAAATATTCAGAGGTGGCAACAAACGCAGAACATCCGGTCCTGCTGTTAAAACAAGTACTCCGTATTCCTGACATGCGTTTACAATTGAAGGTGCTTTTCCTTTCCATGCTTTTGATAATACAGCACCAAGCATCAGCCCACGTCCTCGAATGGTTTCAAACATGCTTAGTTCATCGTTTAACAAATCGAGTTTTTTTCTTATGAATGTACCTTTTTTCTGCACTTGCTGCATCAATTCTGGCGTGTTTATTTTTCTTAAAGAAGCTTCTGCTACTGCTGTAACAAGCGGGTTCCCTCCAAAGGTGGTCCCATGATCTCCTGGTTTAAATGATTGTGCTACTTCTTCAGTGCATAGCATCGCGCCTAATGGAAGACCTCCTCCAAGTGCTTTGGCCATTGTCAGGATGTCTGGCATTAGATTCGAATCAGGTATATTTAGCGGCTTTTTATTTTCGTTTTGAGGTGTTTCTGCTGGTTGTTCTGAGTCCGGTGATTTTTCCCACTGATAGCCGAACAATTTTCCTGTACGTCCCATACCACATTGAATTTCGTCAAAAATCAGCAGAGCTTGATGCTGGTCACAAAGTTTTCGCAAATGGTGCAGAAATCCGGATTTTGCAGGATTTACTCCGCCTTCACCCTGGATTGGTTCTATTAATACCGCGCATGTTTGAGGACCAATCATTTTCTCAGCTGCTTCGAAATCATTAAAGGGACAATAGCGGAAACCCTCTGTCAATGGTTCAAATCCCTGCTGATACTTGGGCTGAGCTGTCGCAGAAATTGTAGTTAAAGTACGACCATGAAAAGAACCTTCAAATGTCAAAATTTCACGTTTTTCTGTTGAATTATTCAAGCTTGAGAATTTTCTGGCGATTTTGATTGCTGCTTCATTTGCTTCTGCTCCTGAATTGCAGAAAAATACTCTATCTGCAAATGTTGCTTTCACAAGTTCATCGGCCAGTCTGATTGAGGGCTCAGTGAGATATAAGTTGGTTGTATGCCATAATTTCCCTGCCTGTTCAGTGAGTGCCGTCAGAAGTTCATGGTCAATGTGGCCTGAGCTGTTGACAGAGATTCCTGAACCAAGATCTATATATTCATTTTCATCTTTGTCCCATACTCTGGCTCCAAGGCCCCGAGATAAAATCAGGTTTGGTGAATATGTCGGTACAAATACCCTCGACGCAGTTTCCAGCAATTCAGAAGTATCCGGGCTTTTGTTGATATTTAATTTTGATTCTTCTGAGTCTTTTTCCGGATATTGTTTTTTAAACTTAGCTTCTGCCTCTGAAAATTTTTCTGAAACTGTGTCACTAATGTTCAAAAGTCGTTCGCGATTTGCCATGCAAAATTCAACAAACAGATTTTCACTAATCGCCATTCGGATCATTCTGGGCAATGCCTGATAAAGCCTCTTGAATGAGTTACGCATCAAATCATCGTTATGAATTGTATTTTTGGGAATTGTGCCAAGTTTTTCCCTGATCAGCTTGCGTATTCGAGGGAGTTGATCTTCCAGTTGCATCAAGTGTTCGGCAGGTTATTTATTGTGAAGATGTTCAGTTTTGATAAGTTTAATTATGTAAAAAACAACAATAATTAGCCCATCAATATTAACTTTTTATACTTGGATAATCAATTTGATTCAGATTTACATTTAGAAACAATTAAAGACTTGTTACAATTTACTGCATTGCAGTCAGTAAAAAACTTAAATTAGTTAGTTGCAACTATGTCAAATGCATTACAAAATTTTCAACGGCTGCAAAGCAGTCTTAATCAAATCATTTTAGGACAGGAACGCCTGGTAGAACGTTTGCTTATTGTTCTTCTTGCAGACGGTCATCTTCTGGTTGAAGGTGCACCAGGTCTTGCCAAGACTCGTGCTATTAAAGCGCTTGGTAATAAAATTGAGGGAGATTTTCAGCGTATACAGTTTACACCTGATTTACTGCCAGCGGATGTTACCGGAACAGATATTTACCGCCCACAGGAAGGAAGCTTCAAGTTCCAGGCTGGACCGGTATTTCATAACCTTGTATTGGCTGATGAAATAAATCGTGCTCCTGCAAAGGTGCAGTCAGCCCTTTTGGAGGCAATGG
>CAJXDX010000201.1 GCA_913052275.1 uncultured Pseudomonadota bacterium
TGAGCAAGCAATTGCGTTTGCCTGCTCAATTCGGGAGTTAACAAAAAGTTGAAATAAAGCAGTGATAAAAGGACTGCTGAAAGTCCGGTCAGAATGTATTTGCTTGTCCGAATATTTAGGTAACCTCTCCGGGCAATTGCTGAAGTTTTGCCTGAAGTCATGGCTCTGTGCAGTGAAATAGTTCTTAAATACGATCTCTCATCATTAATCGGTTCCGATAAAACATGATTACGGACAGAAATAATAAGAGCAGTATTATTCCTGAAATAACGATATATTCAAGGGAATCAACAGGAACATTGCTGATTTTGAATTTCAGTTTATTAGAGTCTGATGCCTTACCCTTCCATGCCAGAAAATCTGTTTCGTGCATTTTTTGCTTTCCGAAAAAAATCAGCTGGGCAGATTTGATTTGCAATTGTCCTGAAGGAGTAAAGACAGACACTTTATCCAATGAGTGGTTAAATTCCCTTTGCATGTTCAAGCTCCCAAACCAGGCCCCTATATTGTAATGAAAAATAATTTGTGTGTTACCTGGTGGAAAAACATGGTTAATAATTAATATTCTGTCATCAATCTGATGTTCAATTGCAGGTCCGGAGCTACTTTGTATCATAGTGAAATTTTCCATACTTTTGGGGAGTGCGTGCACGAGTGAGCGGTGTCTTGTATCAATTCTGTCAGGAGATGAATTATAAAATGATAATACTTCCGTAACAGTGACTGAGCTTAATCCGGATTCGATCACAAGCGACACCTGACTTATTTCAAGTTTGTTTATATCTGTAGTTATACCTGGGATAACAATGTCTTTTTCAACTTGCTTCTCTCCGGCTTTGAAAAAGAAAACTTTTGTACTGTATAATTTACCATCCACACGTGTTCCAAGTTGATATCCTGCACGATAATCAGGATTGACTTTCAAAAACTCAAAATTCCCCTTGCTGTCTGTTTTCACCCTGCCCTGTGGACCTACTGGAGTAACCTGACCTTCAGCATTCAAAACTAATTTCAGCAAAACCACATTCAATCCTTCTTCTGGGATCAGTTCACCTGACGGTAATCTAATCTGTCCTTTCACAGTCATTTCAGCTTGTGGCAGGTTTTCGGAATAAACCAGATCAGGCGATGCTGAAGCAAAACAGGCCAACAAACAGATAAGGCATACAAGCAGTTTGCTGTGTTTTTTTCTCTGAGCACAAAGGAAGGAAAAAACAGAAATTTTGTCTAAAGCCGTTATCAAACTTAGAAACGCTCTCATCCTTGAGCAGCCTTGATGGATTTAAGATAATTGGCAATCTCCTTGGCTTTTTCTTCTGCCACTGTTTGAATTTTTTTAAATTCTTCCGGAGCGCTCGCTTTAGCAGCAAAACGATAATGCCTAAGGGCCGAATCCCAGTTTTCCTTGAGATGAAACAACGTTCCAAGTTCAAAGTGTATCTGCACATACAACGCAGATTTTTTAGAAATTTTTCGTCCTGACAATTCTTTTAATCTCTTCAGTGCCAATTCCGGTTTTTTTGCCTGTTGATCCAGTTTAGCCACCCAGTATGCCGACTGTAATTCCTGGGTTGAAGACCCTCCTCCATCGGAACGCATCAGCCAGACTCTGGCATTTTTATTTTGTTTAAGATGGAAAAATTGATGGTATCCAATTAAATATGCATAAGTACGAAGCTCTTTCTTCGGCCTTGAAGATTTCTTGAGAGCCCCGTATGCCCTCTTGTAAATGTGTACAAGCGACTTATGATCTTTTGTACGATCATACAGCCGTTTCAATTCACCAACTAACTGTAGAATCAGATCAACATTTTCATCGGGGGCCTTCTTAAGAGCCCTTCTGTAATAAATTTTGGCACGCTTATACCCACCCAGTTTTTCAGCTGCGTACCCCTGGTCTATCTGTGATTCTAAAGTAAGAGTCTTTTGTTTATCATAATTTTCAAGTAGAGCATAGGCATCAAGGATTCCATTATATTTGGCTCTTCCGGTTTTTTGATTTTCTGCAAATAGCAGCAGCTTAAAATTTTCATCATCCAGTTTGCGTTTATTTTCTTTAACCTCTTTGTGGATAGCCTTCGTAACTTTTGACCATTCTTCCTGTTCAATCCATTTTTGGAAGGATCTATATGCCATAAATTGTTTAATTTCATTCTGCTTAACCTTCTCTTCTTCATTCAGCGGCTTAGTTTCAAGAGCAAGCTGATAATATTTCAGCGAAAGCTCTGTTTCACCCATGTTTTCTGCAGCTTTGGCCTGGTCAATCAATGCTCCCACTGTTCCAGAAAGTTCGCTGTTATGCATTTGCAATAATTTATATGCACTCAGGATTCCTGACCAGTTTCCCAGTTTTTTTTCTGCAAACAGCAATTGAGTAAAATGCTGTTCATCAAGGGTTATCCGGCCTGCCTGAACCTCTGAGCGAATGAAGGAAGATAATCCTGTCCAATTTTCCTGTCTGGTCAGCTCTTGAAGTCTGCTTTCCGTTATGTATCTTTGCAGCCCTTCTAAATTTTCTTGGTCTTCCGGAAATGAATCCTTCCAACGCTCAAAAATTATTTTTATCCGCTCAAGTCTTTGAGAATCATTGCGCCTCTGTGCGGAAAAAATCCAAAGCTTATAATGATCAATTGTCATTGCTGGGGATTTTCTTTCATAAACATCCTGTAGCTCCCAGGTTATTGACTTCCAGTCTTCAAGCTGTTTGTGTGCCTCAAGCAGCATACTTATTGATTGCTCTCTATATTTGCCATTGTTCCTAACTTTGCGAAAATCAGCACGAGCTTCACTCCAGCTTTGATTCTCAAAATGACAGCTCCCTCTTAAAAAAAGGAAATGATGCCACTCATCAAGATTTGAATTTTTAGAGTATTTCAAATAACCCGGGTTTTTTTTCAACTCTGAAATAAACTTTCCACAGTTCCTCTGATCGTAGTATTTCAGCAACAATTGTGTTTGAAATTCGTGGCGTTCTTTTTCCGTCAATTTTGAATCAGCAGCTACCTCTTTGAGAAATTTTATATATTTAGCCTCTGATGCAGTTTCCCGGTACAGAACCGTTAATGTTTGTAAAAGTTCAATATTTTGTTGGTATTGTGGGTATTGACGGGCATTTTCAAATGCAGCTAACGCAAGAAAGGGCTGTTTTGTTTCAAGATAAAGTGAACCCAGGCTGAGCTGGGTCACAGCTGTATGCTCTTTAACTTCTCCAGACAGATATTGTTCATAGACTGCTATAGCTTTTTTTGGCTGTTT
>CAJXDX010000202.1 GCA_913052275.1 uncultured Pseudomonadota bacterium
CATCAGAATCTAAAACTGATGAAACCAAGCAAGAAACTGATTCTGTAGAAGCAGAAACATCAGAAGACGGCAAAGATCTGCAAAAATAAATTCCATTCCAACAAACATACAGGAGCCTGGTATACAGACTCCTGCTACCCCACAAAACACAAAAAAAAATATTACAGGCCTTGCTTCCGGGAACGATGATGATTTTTTCTATCTCTTTCCGGAACTTAGCGGATTTTTTTCAGGAGATTAAACAGGACAGGATCAGATTAGGGAAAAATCTGTATTTTTGACTTATTTGCTTTCCTATACGGATTTTTTTGTAATAGAAACAGCTTTCTTCAGTCTTTTTGCAGCATATTGAATTGTGGTGTTTTCAGGCTCCAGAAGCAGTGCTTCCTGGTAAAATGAGAATGCACCTTCCAGGTCATTTTGAAATTCGAGGCAAACTCCCTGCAAATAGAGGTTTTCAGCAGTCTTTTCAGTCGCTGAATTACTGGTGATCAATTTTTCCAGTCTTTTTAAAGCCAGAGAATAAGCGCCATTTTCGATCATTTCCACCGCAATACTATCACCATTCAGCAGTTCTATCTCAATGTGTGCCCTGTATGGCAATATTTGTTTAGTGTATTCCCTGGCAATCAGGTCACTTACTTTTTTTCTCAGAACAATTTCATCAGGAACCACTTTACTGCTTCGTTTGTATCCTCTTTCAATTTTTTGCCTTGGGATAATTATATTTCCGTTCTCTTCTGTTATGCTGATACTAACTGTCTGGGCATAACTCACATTTTGAGTCCCGTGATTCAAAGACCCGACTCCAATTACATTGCATTTGTTCTTTTCCAGAAGATAATTGCAGTGCCTGAGAGTAACGCCTGTCACAGACCTGGAACGTGTTACCACATAATGTTCCTGTACCTCATACTTCAGAAGGGCTACTTTGCCTTTTTTCCCAATTCTCGGGATGAAGTTGTAGTCACTCATCTGTCTGGCCAGGTCATCAGGACTGCTCGAACTCTCTACTTCAAGGAAAGGGAGAGAAGCAAACCTCTCACGAAACGCGCCCTCCAGAATATCAGGGAGAATGTCTCCTTTGTGGTTATTTACAATAATTAAATAGTCGATTTTACCTGCAATATTTTGATCTGCAGACTTTGGCGGGACCCATGACCTCATAGGCACTCTGGCTGCACAGCCTGCAACAATTAATAACATCATCAGCAAATATACTATCTTATTATTCATTTTAAGAACCAGCATCAAAATTTGTGTTGCAGTGCGCCTATAGCTTTAATGACGTTGCTGTTACCCTCATCCAACTGCAGAGCCTCATCATACAGCTGTATAGCTATTCTCGGTTCTCCCAGTGCTTCATAACAAATTCCCAGATTATACAAATTCTCGGCTGTCTTATTTTCCGAACTGGAAATTATTTCTTCAATCCGCTCCTTTGCTTGCTGTATTTTGGCCTTATTGAGTAGATTTACTGCATCTTCATCTCCTCCACTGTCAATAGTTCTTGTAACAAGAACAGAGTGTGGAGCAAACTTGGGAAGGATCATATTTGAAATATGCAACACCAGACGACGAGATATATTTGGAACACCATGGGGCTTAGTTCCAATAGTTTGATGCTTTAATTCTGCAAAAGGCATTGTACCGATTATTTCCTCTTTGCTTCGATCATCTTTTCTGAAAACAGGCAGAATCTTTTTGTCTGCGGACTGGGAAAAACTTCCGGGAATAAGTCCGCTTCCCAGTGATACTACAGAAACTTCACTGAACGAACTAATTAATTTTGTATTTCCTTCTTTGACCTGTACAATTTCTCCCTTCAGGAAAACTGTTGCAGTTTTTGTCTGGTAGGACTCAGTAATTATTCGATCTGTAGAACTGTCTTCCGTTATTATCCATTTCTTGCCCATTTTACGTTTTGCATGTCGCTGAAATCTTCTCACCTTATCAAATTGACCTTCCTGGCTTACAACACTGATAGCAAAGCTGAGGTTCAAAATTGCGTCAATTCCTTTAATTCTCAAGCCCCTTTCAGGTTTGATTGACTTGAGTCGGTCTCCAAAAATAGTACTGAAAGTTTCAAGATCGATAATATTGTAATCTGAGAACCGGCTCAGATTTGATACAAGAGAGTGTTTGAGCAGTTTTTCCAGTCCTTTTGAATCCAGTTTAGTCCTGCTTACTTTCCAATTCCCTTTATTGTCAATTAAGTTAAGTTGATGTTCTTGCACAAGAAGAACATCTCCTATGGCCAGAGTCCTGATATTTTTCAAATGTTCTGAAGGGGGAATAGAAGTGCTGAATTGAATCTTATTTGCACAAGACATCAATCCAAAGATGATTAACAAAAGGAAACATTGAAGTAGTTTTAGATAATTCACCTTGCTATTACCGGGAAAATTATTGTTTAACTGGAAAATATTTTTCAACGGATGCTTCTGCCAGTTGTTTTATGGATGACTGCCAATTCTTATAGTTAAAGGGAATACTTACGACATGGTAACCTGCTGCAAGACGAGCATCAGTGCTTCCGCTTCCAAAAAAAGATTTTGCCTTATTATCAGGGTCAGTGAACTCAACACGTTTTACTTCTTGATTTTGCATTGTACCCAGATCCCCCTGCACTTTAGCTGAAGAAAAATTTGAGGCAGTAATTACACTTCTTAGCAGCCGGGGATTTTCCGTCAGTTCGATGAAATACAAGTTAGTGAAAGACATGAAAGACTGCTGATTCCAATTCAAATGCTCAAGCACATCCCAGCTGCTGGAAGTATTCATTGTGCTTCTGAACATGCTCTTGATATTTGCATTTTGTCCGGACATCTCTGTGCGCCTGCTCCAGATATTACCAGTAATCCAGATAGAACCTTTATTATCATTCAAAGTTGGCAGAGGATTACCGGTCTTTATTATAATGACTTCGTAATCTTTCATGCTTGACAAACGATTTGCTAAAGCATTGAAAAAATATCTTCGCATATCCAGTGAGTCATCTTCTGCCGCAATAGAATCTTCATGAAGAATAATTCTCTTTATCTTCGATTGCAGAGGTTTCAAGCTGGAGTCAGGTGCCTCATAAGTTGCGATATTAACGCACGATGATACAGCGAATGTGATTAGGATTAACCCTGAAATTACCTGTTTTTTCATTGTTTAAAAGTAACTGAAGAAATTTTAAAGGAGGGTTTTAATATTGAAAATTACAATACAGATAAAGATTAACAGAGACTAATAACAATACAATCAG
>CAJXDX010000203.1 GCA_913052275.1 uncultured Pseudomonadota bacterium
TTTTGCGCATGACCCGCCCACCCTGGGTGAAACAACCCGGAGATCAGTGGATCGAGGTTCCGGATTTGGCAGCCGCCGCTGAATACTTAAAAACCGAATTTGAAATTTCGAACTCCGATTTATCAAGGGCCACAGTTTTTTTGACGACTGGGAATCGAGGTTTAGAGCTTTTTGAGCAGTGTAAAAGATGTAATTTTGTGGTGCGTACAGTGGATGTTCCGAAACTCGATAAATCCGCCTCCGTGATTTCCGCTTGGTCGGATGCGACTTTTTTGCAGGAGCGGGGACCATTCACTTTGGAAAACGAACTCAACCTGTTTCGCCAACATGCCATCACCCTGCTTGTCACCAAGAACAGCGGCGGTGATTCAACCTACGCAAAAATTGAAGCTGCAAGGAAAATGGGAATTCCTGTTTTGATTGTGGAAAGACCGCAGCTTAAACCATCAGATGTTTGCAGTACAGTTGCTGAGGTGATGAACTTTGTACTTAGACACAGCACAAAATGAAAAAATCAGGTTTTAAGCTTGGACTTTACAGTTAATTCATCAGATCAATATGTGAATTCAAAAATCTAATACCGTACTTGTAAAACTCGAAATAGTGCCGGCAAAAGCAATAAATCGGCAATCAGGGCTGAAAAAATGGAGATAACAGCAAGAATGCTGAAACGTGAAACTCCAACGTGACTGACCATGATGAAGCAAACGAAAATGGTCATTAGTATCAGCGTGGTGAAAACAATCGCCTGTCCGACTTCGCTGAGAGTGGATTGGATTGCTTCGTTAATGCTTGCTCCGCGGAGCACTGATAGTCGGTAGTGCGTGATAAAATGAATAGTATCGTCCACTGCAACTCCTATGATAATCGGTGCTGTCAACAGAGTGGTAGTGTCCAATTTAAAACCAAACCAGCCCATCAGTCCAAATACGGTCAACATCGGGAATGTATTAGGCACAACTGCCACCAGTCCGAGTTTCAGTGATCCGAAAATGCCAACCATAATCAACGAAATGATCATAAATGCCAATCCAAAACTGCGTATCTGAGACCAGCTGATTGCGTCAAAAATACGGGCCCAGGCACCGATACCACCGGTTACTGTCATCTTAAGCCCAGGATATTTTTCCTTTAGAGGAACGAGAATCCGTTCGACCTCGGGCTGGATAACTTTCAGAAGTTCAACAGATTTTTTCGATCCAATGGTTTTCAGTGAAACACTCATTCTCGCATTGCTGTAATCCAGTGAAACCATGCGTTCCAGATCTTCATAATCCCCTCCTTCAATAAGCACCAGCAATTGTGACACAAGATCCGGATCCTCGGGAATCGTATAGGCCTCCTCTCTGTTATCCATCAGCTTTCGATGAGTCTGCTTGAGCTGGTTGTTAAGCGTCCAGTTATGAGTCACCAGTTCCGGATAAACTGTCTGAAGCCATTGTTTAACTGATTCAAGTGTAAGAAGTACTTCTGGATCCCGGAAAGCTCCTTCAGTTTCAGTTTCAATCAGGATTTCCATGTTACCAACCCCAAGAAACTGCTCATCCATCAGATTGATAGTTTGGCGAACCGGTGATTCAGGCGAATAATATTCAGAAAATACTGTATCAATTTCAATTCGTAAGATACCCAATATCAGCAAAATTCCGCTGGCAGCAAAAAAGAAAATCACGAATTTAGGATAATTAAAACTCAGTTTATTAACCCCCTTCAGCAGGCCCTGCACAAAACTCAGAATCATGGTGACTTTAGGTTTTTTGGCGGTTATGGAAGGTCGCGGAGGAAACCAGTTCAACAGGACAGGAAGTAAAATAATTGTCAGCACGAAAGCAAAGATCACCCCGATACCTCCCAGCAGTCCCATCGTCTGTATCACCCGCAGCTTGATGAAAAAGAGAGACATGATACCGATGGCAGTAGTTATGCTGGTCAGCAGGCAGGCCAGCGCAGTTTTGCTGAAAACAGAACGCATTACTTCTCTGTGATGCTGTCTCTGCTGATGAAAAAACAGGTAGCCGGACATTACGTGTACCACGTCGGCAATTGCGGCAACGCTGACCAGTCCGAATGCAATGTAAAGTGAAAGATCGATGGGCCATCCTGTCCAGCCTGCCAGTCCTAGAATACCAACAATGCTTGACACAAAGATAATGATTGGCCAGATCACCGCTCGTAGTGAACCCAGCAACAGATATGTCAGCAGAAGACTTAAGAGGAGTGAGATGACCAGTGCCCGCTGATATTCAACTGCCCAGACGTCGTTCTGATAGAATGCACCCCAGCTGGGATGCATGAACACGAGATCCTTGCGGAACCTTTCTTCACTCAGGAGGTTCCAGATCTGTTTTTCAAAATCTGCATATTCCTCCAGACCATGCTTTACAAACTGTGGCTTCTGTTCGTCTTGTTCTTCAATCTCGTTTTCGACAAATCCTTCCAGCAGGTCAAGCTCATCATCTACAAGCGGAATGGCATTTAAGTTAGTCCGCAGCACCAGCATTCCATACTTCATGTTATCCGAAAAAAGAACACGCGGATACTCAGGTTCTTTGAGGGCCTGCCCCTGTAGTAACCTGCTCTGTTCCGGACTTTGAGGCAGGTTTTCACCAATGAAATCCCGGAAACGGATACTGTCTCCTTCAACTTCGATGTAGGTGGTATTGATCAGGGATTCCACTTCGGACAGAAGGCCAAATGAATTATCCGGATTGTCTGCGCCGTTGGTAGCTTCTTCATCAAGCACCTTATGGATGTTCTGCAGGGCACCCAGACTTCTTTCAGAAAAAAGATCTCCGTCGACGGGTCTGTAGGCCATGCCAAGAATAACTGTACCTCCAAAGAGCTCCCTTATTTTATCCTGAGAAATTTGAACAGGATCATCCTTAGCAAACATATCCTCATTAGCCCAGGTGAAAGCGAATCGCGGAATCCCAGCCGCCAGAAAGGACATAAGGATCACGTACAACAGCAACACCCACCAGCGCCAGCGATGCAGCCGTTCCGGCAGAACTTCAAAAAAAAGATTGAGCTGGTGAATCAGGGAACTCATGCTTCAAGTTTTTGGAAGAGAGATGAAAACAGGTGAGTTGAGGAAAGTTTGATTACAAAGTGTCAGAAAGAAAAATTTAAAACAAACCGAAGTGAACACCAATAATTCCCATCATTTTTTTACTGATTTTTTCTTTGGCCTTAACACGTGTACATGCTGCGGATCATAAAGAGCACTGTCA
>CAJXDX010000204.1 GCA_913052275.1 uncultured Pseudomonadota bacterium
CTTTGGCATTTACTTCCCACATTTCATCCAGCAATTCTTCCGAATCATCTTCAAGCCCGATGCTGTGCAGAATGCCTGCATTGTTTACCAGAACATCGATTCTCCCAAAATGTTTAATGGTTCCATCAATCCAGGATTTGGCACTTTGAGGTTTTTTTGCATCATAGGCATGGCATAGCAGTTGTGTTCCCGGAATAGATGAAAGTGACCCAGGAAGATTACCGGGATTTCGTATACCAAGACTAAGAAGATATCCGTCTTCAGAAAGTTTTTCCGCAACGACTTTCCCAATTCCCCGGTTTGCACCTGAAATCATCACAACTTTTTTTTCTGTATTTTTCATAATGTTTTGTGATCAGTTTTACATTGTGGCATGACTTGACCTGCTTCGGTATGGCAGATCAACTTATTCCAGCAGTTCTTTAACTGAGGTTTGTGCAGCTGCACAAATCGAAAAGCTGAAAACAAGTACAGCTGAACTGAAAATTTGTTTCATTGAAATTATTTTCACAATATCACTCACCTAGAGCTGTTTCAATTTCACGCAGGACTTGAGGATTTTTTTCACTTTTCTTTGCACTTTTCAGTTCATTCCTGGACCTTTCATTATTTATGCGTCCCAGGGCCCATGCAGAATGACTGCGCACAACAGATTCAATGTCATGGAGACCAATGCTCAGTGCTGGGATGGCGTCCGCATGAGCCCAGTTTCCAAGGGCTACTGCAACGTTGCGTAATAATCCCCTGCGTTTCGTGCGTTTAACTGGGCTTTTCCGGAATCGCTTGCTGAAAGCTGCCTGATCCAGCTTCATCAATTCAGTGAGATCAGCAGCAGCATTTTCCTTTCGGGGCTTAAAGCCCGGTTCAACAGATTCAGGAGCATCCTTATTCCAGGGACAGACATCCTGGCAGATGTCACAGCCAAAGATGTGATTGTCCATCTTAGGTCTCAGTTCAGCAGGAATTGCTCCCTTGTGTTCAATTGTCAGATAGGAAATACAAAGCCGTGCGTCAACAGTACGGTCCGCGATAATTGCCTCGGTAGGACAGGCCTCAATACAGCTGGTGCAGGTACCGCAGTCAACGCGGGTAAATGGTTCATCTGCTTTCAGCTCAACGTCAACCAGCATTTCTGCAAGAAAAAACCATGAACCTTTTTCCACATTGATCAAATTGGAATGTTTTCCAAACCAGCCAAGCCCGGCACGCTGTGCCACTTCACGTTCCAGAACCGGTCCTGAGTCAACAAAGCTGCGTGTGTGATTTGCGGCATTTAATTCATTGCAGAGATAGTTTTCCAGAGTTTTCAGTTTGGAATGGATGATTTCGTGATAATCATCACCCCATGCATAGCGGCTGATACGAGCTATTGAAGGGTCTTGAGTTTCTGGAGAAGGATTGCCTGTGTTATAGTTACAGCCCAGTGCGACCAGTGACAAAGTTTGAGGAAGTAAATTGCGAGGGTCTTCCTTAAGCTCTGAATGGCGTTCAAGATATTCCATTGTTCCGGCATAGCCTTTTTTCAGCCAGGCCCTGTATATCTCAATTGTTTCGCTGCGTGAAACCGGAACTACGCCGAACAGGTCAAAACCTAAAGCTGAAGCTTTTTCACGCAGCAGGTGCGTAAGCGTGGCTGGACTCATTCCATTTTTTTCAGTCCACTATATTCTCTGGATCAATAACAAGGTTGCGTTCCAGTTCAGCCATTCCCAGACTCACATCCAGGTCCACTCCCTGCTGCCGGCAGCTCATTCCTAGTGCATAGAGAACCTTGAATAAATTCTGGGATCGGCACTGTTCGCCCATCTGTCCAATGCGCATTATATCCAGACCGAAGGCTCCTGAAATCTCCACATGAAAACGATTGGACATGATTTTACGTATTTGAGCGTTGTCTGCATCTTTTGGTGTCTGAATTGCGACTACAGAATTGAGACGGTCTTTAATCGGTACAAACAGCTGCAGTCCCATTGTCTCAATACCTGCCTGCAAAGCAATAGAACTGGTCCTGTGACGCTCAAAACGTACAGGCAGAGTTTCCTCACATATCTGCCTCAACGCTTCATACAAAGCCAGTATCCCCGGCACAGGAGCCGTGTAATGGTACTGCTGTGATCCCCAGAATGTCTGTGCACGCAAGGCATCCAGACACCAGTGCGGCTGGCGTGCTTTTCGAGATTTTACTGTTTTCCAGGCTTCTTCTGAAAAAGCAATCAGGGAAACTCCCGGAATCGAAGACAGTCCTTTCTGTCCTCCTGCAATGGCAATATCAATTCCCCATTCGTCCATCTGCAGAGGCATTGTGGTCAATGTACATACAGCGTCCACAACCACCAGGGTTCCATTTTCCTTAGCCAGCCTGGCAACTTCCGGAAGGCATTTCAGCTCAACGCCGCATGATGTTTCACCCTGTGCAAGTGTAATCACGTCAAAACTTTGTTTTGACAGAGCCTCACGGACCTGTTCCACACGAACCGGCTGAATTCCGTTTGATTTGAGCAAGGTGACATCAGCACCAACACCTTTGGCCATCTCTGCCATGCGTCCGCTGAAGGTCCCCATTGAAAGAGCTAATACACTTCGACCGGGCCAGAGAATGTTGGCAATTGCCATTTCCATTGCTGCTGATGCAGGACCGGAGACTCCAATAATTTTATCTGAAACTGTTTGAAATGCATAGCGCCCCATTTTCTTAACATTTCTTACAACTTCATCCATGGTTTCACCCAGATGATTAATCACAACGCCGTTTGCCCTTGAAACGGCGTGAGAAATAGGTACGGGGCCCGCGCCCATCAGAAGAAGAGGCTCGGATGGCAGGATTGTGTCCAGTAATTGTGTTTTCGGAGGTGAATAAGCCATCTTTAGAAAAACCTGCGCAGTGGAAAGTAAATTGTCAACACATTGAAATATTTGCAGTTAAATAAAAAAACCATTCATACGAAAAATGTATTTTATGTTTGAAATGAATACCTGGTGCAAAAATGATCCGTCAAAATGCATATGCAAAAGCTGTCCCTCCACTTGGAGCAGAGCCCCATCAGAAAACAATTCAGGGATTAGGAAAAGAATTTGTGTGCCTTCTTCCTTGAGACACATCCGGAATCAATACTTAACTCGCGAGAAATTTGAACAGGCAGTCAGATATTTTGCTGCCTCGGATTTAAAAGAAGGAATGTAAATGGAAAGGATTTCTGAAGATTATCTGATGTA
>CAJXDX010000205.1 GCA_913052275.1 uncultured Pseudomonadota bacterium
AAATGAGCTGTGTAAGGAAGGGGAATGAGTATGTATTGAATGGTGAGAAATGGTGGAGTTCGGGAGCCGGTGACCCGCGATGCAATCTTTATATCGTTATGGTGCGTACAGCTGAAGATGGAACTCCTAAGCATCGGCGCAACTCAATGCTGTTGGTTCCGTCTGATGCTGCTGGAATTGAAATTCTGCGTCCAATGCATGTATATGGTCATGATGAAGCACCACACGGTCATATGCATATCCGCTTCAGCAATGTCGTAGTTCCTTTGGAAAATCTGCTGCTTGAAGAAGGAAGTGGTTTTGAAATAAGCCAGGGACGTCTTGGACCTGGACGTATACATCACTGCATGAGAGCTATCGGGCAGGCGGAGCTGGCTCTGGAATTGATGTGCCGAAGGTCTCTGCAGCGTGAAGCATTTGGCAAAAAACTGGCAGAGCTTGGCGCAAACTACGACATCATTGCAGAATGCAGAATGGGTATAGAACAGGCTCGTCTGCTCTGTCTGAAGGCTGCATGGATGATGGATAATGCTGACGCGAAAACTGCAGCTCCGTGGATTCATCAGGTTAAGGTTGTTGCTCCCAGGATGGCACTTAAGGTTGTGGATGAAGCAATCCAGCTTTACGGAGGGCAGGGAGTTAGCCAGGATACCCCTCTCAGCAAAATGTGGATGCTTCTCCGTACTATTCGACTGGCAGATGGACCAGATGCTGTTCATAGAAGACAAATAGCCAGGGCGGAACTGCGTCAGTATACCGACATGAAACTCTGATCAATGGAGTCCTCGGATTCAGAACTTGATCTTATCCGTGTGGAAAAAGCATTCCGCAAGAGAATGCCTGATTTTTGTGGACCTTTCACTGCTGAAAAGACACCTCACGGACAATCCAATCCAACCTACATAATTTCAAGTCAATCTGGAAAATACGTTCTGCGGCGAAAACCGGATGGTGTGCTGCTGCCTTCAGCACATGCGGTTGAACGTGAATACCGTGTGATGACAGCATTAGCTGAATCGGACCTGCCTGTACCACGCACCCACTTTCTTTGTGAAGACCCGGATGAAATTGGTGCTGTCTTCTTTGTTATGGATTATGTTTCCGGAAATGTATTTACTGATCCCGGACTGCCAGGTCTTTCAATCAGTGAACGAGAGTCCGTATATGATCAGATGAATCTGGGGCTTGCAAAGCTGCACAAACTGAATCCGGAAATGCTGGGCCTGAGTGATTTTGGCAGGCCAGGGAATTATTTCGAACGTCAGTATTCACGCTGGTCCAGGCAATATGAGGCATCTGCCACTGAGCACTTTGCTGAAATGGAGGATCTTCAGCAATGGCTTAAGAACAATATTCCGGAGGAAGATGGGGCCCCAAGTCTGGTTCATGGAGACTGGCGTATCGATAACCTTATTTATAAAACTGGTTCTTTTCACCTGGCTGCGGTAATTGACTGGGAAATCTCTACATTGGGTAACCCCCTGGCTGATCTTGGGACGCAATTAATGCAATGGGAAATGCCTGCTGGAGATGAAACAAGGGGACTTAGCGGACTTGATCGTAAATCTCTGGGTATTCCAAAAAATACTGATTATGTGGAGAATTACGCAAGGCGTGTTGGTATGACAGAAATACCTGATTTAACCTTTGCCGTGGCGTTTAGTTTTTTCCGCATGGCTGCCATTATGCAGGGTATCAAGAAGAGAGTGCTTGACGGAAATGCCTCTAATCCGGAATGGGGAATCAAGGGCATGAATTCCATTCAACTCTTTGTGAAGAAGGCACTTGAATATATAAAGAGCAAAGATTGAATTTACATAAAAAAAAGAAAAAAATCTTATTTAAGTTGGTTTAAAATATTTTTGTTTAAGGTCATCAACTTTAAATTCCTGTTTCAGTTAAGTTAGATCAGGAATTATTTGATTTGTCCTCAGTTTTTCTTGAAGGCACCCAGCAATAACCATCGTGATCAAGAATGTAGCACTCTCTCAGGCCATGAGGTCTGTCTTCACTATTTTTAAGTATTACAAAATCGAGCTTACTGGCCCTTACTTCACATTCATCAGGATCAATTTCATATAGACGCAATTCAACCCCTGCTCCGCGGGCACCCTCCTGGGGCAGTAAAGAAGGAAGCGGGTTTGCATGATAGGTATGGTCTGCGTGAAGCTGGAAATAGGTTCTGCCTGATTGAACAACCGCAAAATCCTGGTTAGCACGATGAACCTTCATTTGCAGAACCTCTCGTAGAAATTTAACGGAAGCAAGTACATCTCTAACAAGGAGGTTGATTCCAAATCCTCTTAGTTTTCTGCCGAATTCTGCTGCTTCGGCCTCACGGGCAGTTTTAGGATTCATTTTTTTAAAAGAAAAAAAGTTTATTCTTTCAAATAAAATTGTGTACGAATTATATGAAAGGATATAACGGTAATTACCAAAAAAGCACCAAGAATCATTGTAATGCTTGGCCTTTCTCCAATAGCAATCCATACCCAAAATGGTCCTATCACCATTTCCAGCAGCATAACTAAACTTACGATTGCAGAAGTTGTATATCGTGGGGCTATGCTGATCAGTCCAAATGAGACTGGGAGTATTAGTACTCCCATGGTAAGTATTGTCCAGACAGGAGCTGTAAATATACTGCCTTCAGCACTCAATAAAAAACCAAAGATACCGCTTATCAATGATCCAATAGCAGCAGCAGGTATCACTTCAAGTTCCCGATATTTTCTTATCATTGTGAAAGCCAATGCCAATCCGGACGCTGTAATACAGCCATAAATAGCACCCAGTACAGTTGATCCTTCAGGCTGTCCTACGGCATTATTGCCGTCACTTACAACAATAAGAACCCCAACCATCGAGGCAATAATAGTTAGCCAACCACCCCATCCCTGCGATTCATTCATCAGAAAAACTGAAAGGAATGCAGCAAACACGGGCATTGTGGCCACCGCAGTAAGTACAACCATGACAGAAGTTTCCTGGATTCCAAGCGTGAAGGTCACGGAATTAATAGCAAAAGCAAATATTACTATTATTCCCTGCCAGCTGTAAATGGAACTTATCTTCTTTTCTGTATTAGAAAATTGGAATAAGCGCCAGAATATCAAAAGGGTAATCCCCATTAAAACACCCCTCCAGCCCATCAAAGGCCACCTGTCAAGATTTGAGAATCTCATCACCATG
>CAJXDX010000206.1 GCA_913052275.1 uncultured Pseudomonadota bacterium
CTTATCGCCCCTTCCTCTCTTCTTTTTTGTTTCGAATTAATTCAAGTTCAAAACACTACTTTATAAGCTTGAGGAGTTATTTTATTGAAAATTGCTTCTCATATCTAAAATTGCCTTTATTATTCTTTTTATATTTCATCTGAGATAAATATTAATTATGATTCATTTGCGTTAGAAAGTTCCATGTACCAAAATCCTATACAATGCTTTTCCTGACAAAAAGACTTCGTTACATTCTCAGAAGATTATTTCAGGCTATTCCAGTTTTATTGGGAATTGCTATTGTAAACTTTCTTCTTTTACAGTTGGCACCGGGTGACGCAGCTGATGTACTTGCAGGAGAATCTGGGTCTGCTACTCCAGAATATATGGAAATGCTACGAAGGAATTTTGGCCTAGATAAATCGATTCCTGAACAACTTTTTATATATATAAAAAATCTATTTTCATTCGATTTAGGTTTTTCATTTCGCCATAACATGGACGTTTTAGATATTATTCTAGATCGGCTTGGACCAACTTTACTATTGATGTCAACGACTTTATTTCTGTCAGTGGGAATAGGAATTCTATTGGGACTTTTTGCAGCTATGCATGTTAACCATTGGCAGGATTCTTTAATTTCGATTTTAGCAATAATTTCTTATGCTACACCACTTTTTTGGGTGGGACTGATGCTAATGGTCATTTTTTCAATTCACCTCGACTGGTTTCCTGCTACTGGTATGGAAGACATAATAAAGTTTTATACAGGTTGGGAGAGATTTTTAGATATAGCCCACCATCTAATATTACCATCCATAACTCTATCCCTTTTTTATCTGGCTCTTTATACACGGTTGATGCGAGCATCTGTATTAGAGCAACATGGAATGGACTATGTTGTTACCGCTAGAGCTAAAGGGGCATCTGAAAATAGAGTTACCTTTAAGCATGTTTTGAGGAATGCAATTCTGCCCGTCATCACAATGGCAGGATTTCAGGTGGGAGCTTTACTTGGTGGATCGGTCGTTGTAGAAGCAGTTTTTGGATGGCCAGGACTTGGACAATTAGCTTTCCAAACTTTATTTGCTCGTGATATCAATCTTTTGTTGGGCATTTTCTTTCTTTCAGCTTGTCTGGTTGTTGTAATTAATCTCTTAGTAGATCTTATTTATACCTTTCTTGATCCAAGAATTGAGTTAGATTAGGTAGCAATGGAAAAAACAAATAATAAGACAAATTTTCTGAAACTTTTTGTTAGGAATAGAGCTGCGGTCATAGGTCTTACATTACTAACAATTATTATTTTATTGGCTTTATTGGCACCATTAATTTTTCCAGAAAATCCTTTTAAAACAGTTGGTAAACCTTTACTAGAACCTTTTGGTGAATTTGTTCTAGGTACAGACAGACTCGGACGAGATGTGGCTGCTGGAGTTGTTCATGGTGCCAGAACATCAATCCTGATAGCAGCTATTGCAACGTTGCTTTCCGTAATACTAGGTACAAGCATTGGCAGTCTTTCCGGTTATTATGGAGGACAAGTGGATAATCTTCTAATGCGTTTTACAGAATTTTTTCAGACCATCCCATCTTTTGTGTTTGCAATAGTTTTGGTAGCAATCCTACAACCTTCTATCCAGAGCATTGTGATAGCAATAACAGTGGTTACCTGGCCTCCTGTCGCTAGGTTAGTGCGAGGCGAATTCATTGCCATGCGTAACCGTGAATTTGTAGAAGCTTGTATCTGTCTAGGTATGAAAGACTCCGCAATAATCTTTCGTGAAATTCTTCCAAATGTTCTTTCTCCTATACTTGTCACAGGTTCACTAATGACAGCCACTGCTATTCTCATCGAATCTGCACTTGCCTTTCTTGGTCTTGGTGATCCAAATGTCATGAGTTGGGGGTTCATGATTGGTTCTGGCAGAGAATTCCTGCGTACTGCCTGGTGGCTTTGCGCGATTCCTGGGATAGCAATCCTAATTACTGTTTTAGGTATCAATCTAGTAGGTGAGGGATTAAACGACACCTTTAATCCTAAGCTACGTAATCTTTAAAATGTCGAAGAACTCCTTACTTGAAATTCAGAACCTCTCAATTAGCCTTCCAGAGGGTGGTGATCGAAGTCATGCAGTTGAAAATCTTCATTTGAAAATAATAGAAAATGAAATCCTTTGTGTAGTTGGAGAATCGGGGTCTGGTAAAAGTATGATGGCTAGATCGATCATGGGATTGCTTCCCAGAAGACTCAAAATTACTGAAGGTGAGATTCGGTTTGAGGACCGTTTGTTAAATAATCTTACACCAAAGCAATTTCAGGAGATACGAGGTTTGTCAATTGCAATGATTTTCCAGGAACCTATGTCGGCCCTGAATCCTTTACACTGCATTGGTAAACAAATTGAGGAAGTCCTGCTCCTTCATACTTCAATCAATAAAACTGAAAGGCGTCAACGAATTCTGGAAATGCTTAGCGCCGTCCATCTTCCTGATCCTCAACAAATAATACGGGCTTATCCACATGAGATTTCTGGAGGGCAGCGACAAAGGGCTATGATTGCCATGGCCCTTATACTAGAACCAAAAATACTCATAGCTGACGAACCAACAACTGCCCTGGACGTGACAACCCAGGCACAGATTCTGAAATTGATTCGTGATCTTCAAAGGGAAAGGCAAACTGGTGTCATCTTTATCACCCATGATTTTGGAGTAGTTGCTGAAATTGCAGATAGGATAGCTGTGATGAAAGACGGGCAGTTGGTTGAAGAAAATGAAGCTCGAGTTATTCTTAATTCTCCCCAACATATCTTTACTCAGCAGTTAATCCGTTCGGTTCCGGATTTGAGAACACCAAAATCGGTTGAATCTTCAAAACCAGTTCTGCTAAAGGTAGATCATTTGGAAAAAACCTATCAAAGAAGGAGAGGTTTTCTCAGTTCATCCAAATCAGAAATTATTGCAGTTAATAAAATTCAATTCACTATTAGAGAAGGAGAAACCATTGGTTTAGTTGGAGAATCTGGTTCTGGCAAGTCGACTGTTGCAAGATGTATAGTAAAACTAATTTCTACCGACGGAGGGGCAATCCTTTATCAGCAAAAAGACCTGACCAAGATGGACCGTAAATCCATGATGTCTTATAGAAAAGAAATTCAGATGGTTTTTCAGGACCCCTATGGTTCTCTTAATCC
>CAJXDX010000207.1 GCA_913052275.1 uncultured Pseudomonadota bacterium
GGATTAATTTGAGTAAGGCAGTCATAGTGACCAAAACGGCAGGTTCTCGAGAAACAGGGAGAGCATCTCAAATTTCTGCTCAGCACAGATGCATTAGCATTTATAGGGCCTGTCCAGGTTGGTGAGGTGGAACCGAATACTGCTATTTGCGGGCGTTGAAGTGCTGCCATCAGGTGCATGCTGCCAGAGTCATTTCCCACCAGCAATTGTGCTTTTGTTAAGATTGCCAGCAATTGTGCAAGTGTTGTTTTTCCGCAATAATTATGTATCCAATCATTATTATGGGCAATTTTTGTCCCGGACTCAACATCATCAATAGTCCCCAATAACAAGATTTTATATCCAAAAGCTTTGTGCAGTTGTTTACCCAGCTCTCTAAAATGTTCCACTGGCCATTGCTTAGAGGGACCATAAATGGCCCCAGGTGTGAAAACTACAAATTTTTCCGGGATTTTGAAAGCACATGAATCTAACTGCTCTTTTACCCAGTCATGTTTAACTTCAAGACGTGGAGCATAATTTCCCATATCCAGGTCATTGGATAGTAAACCAAGGTATTCTTTGAGTAGGTGCTGTGAACCTGGCCTGATTTCATGTTTTTTTGCTGAAGTCAGCAGAAAACTTCTGTATTCTCCTGCGTATCCAATTCGTTTTGGAATTTTGCTTTGGAATGCCATCCATGCCGACGAGAAACTAGGAGGTAAAACATAAAAACAATCGTAATTTTTGTGACGCAATGATTTGCCAAATTTACCTGCAGAATCTTTATTTTTGTCAAATAGTATTATTTCTCCTCGGTGTGGTATTGGTAAGGTTTCAAATCCGGATTTTAATATGATATCTACCTGTGAATCCGGAAAAGTTTCAAGAACAGCCCGCAAAAATCCTGTAGACATCACAAGATCTCCCAGCCAGTTTGGAGTGCGAATCAGTATTTTTGAAGGGATAGAATCCAAAATTCCTAATAATTACTCAATGATCAGGGAATTCCGGTCATGACCGCTGCAGAAATAATAGCCATCCGGAAGAATAGATTTATAGTGTTTTAACTCAATTTCGCTGTCGTCCTTTTTCTTCATCCACACTCGAAGGTCTCTTACTATGAATTGAGAACCGTCTATGTTGTTACAGACTTTTTCTGCTTGTTGATAGACATTATCCGGAATCCTGGTATAGACTTTTTCCTGCAGATTAGAGCAACCTTGAGTGAAAAGTGCCAATATTACAAAAAAACAGAACAAACAAAAAAATAATCTGAAACACATGCAATTATAAAACTGAATGTTTGAATTCAGTAATTATTATGTTTGTTGATAAACTAGCCTAAATTTCAGGGAAAGACAATCTTGGGAGGAAAATGAAGTGAAATTCTTTTATGATGAATTTTGCAGGTAAATTCATAAACTAAAATTGCGTTTTTGTTCAGGAATTTGACTGGAAACAGGTTTATTTTCAATTTGTTGCTGGAAAGTTTTCATTTGTTTAAGAAAGAAATCATCTTCAGTCATTCTCAGCCGAACCTTTTTCAAGGTTGAATGGACAGTTGAAT
Source organism: uncultured Pseudomonadota bacterium (assembly GCA_913052275.1). Lineage (GTDB taxonomy): Bacteria > SAR324 > SAR324 > SAR324 > NAC60-12 > Arctic96AD-7. The sequence continues at coordinate 1,550 of CAJXDX010000207.1, forward strand.
GATTACGTCCAATAATTTTGCCGATTTCATTAAGGGATAAAGAGGTTAGTTCTTTCAATAGAAAAACTGCTGCCTGCCTTGCTTTGATATGCTTTCTGTCACGACTTTGAGAGCGAAGTCCGTCTTCTGAAATTTGGAACATAACGCATATGCGCCTGATGATTTTCTTTTCAGTCTCATCTGTATAATGTTCTGAAAATAATTTTTCTGTATCCGGTTTCTGCGAAGAATTATCAAGCCAATCTTTTAAAGCATATTGAGCTAATTCAGTTGTAAGTTCTTCATTTAACAAAGATGCATGAACTCCAAGGCGAATCAGTGCACCTTCAAGTCGTCCAATCCCGCCTTTTATATGCTGTACTATGAAATTTGACAACTCATTGCTCAAGGGAATTCCTCGTTCCTTTGCTTTGCTTTCAAGAATTTCAACTTTGGTTAGGTTATCTGGCATTCCAATGTCAACAGTAAGTCCTGATTCCAGCTTCCCACAAAGTCCTGCGCTGAGGCTTTGCATCTGGGTAGGTGGTTCCTTGCAGGCAATTACAATCTGGGCTTTTTTCTTGCGCAGAGCATTAATCGTATAAAGCAATTCTGTTTGACATTTTGAAGATGGGGTTAATGCATGTAAATCATCCAGAAGAAATACATCAACCTTTCGGTACATGTCACGGAAGTCCTTCATTTTATTAATTCTGAGATGCGTGACAAAATTGTTTAAAAAATCTTCAGCGGAAACAAGTACAGTTTGTTTTTTTGGTATTGCATGCTGCATTTCATTGTTAATGCCTTCCAGAAGATGTGATTTACCTGAACCAGATTCTCCGTAAATTACGAAGGGATTGAAGGCAATTCCTGGCATATCCACAACTGCTTTACATGCCCTGATTGCCAGAAGGTTGCGTTTCCCTGGAATGTAGGAGTCAAGCAAATTTACACTGGAGCTGCTGACAGCAGGTTCTGTCTGCTTTGAGGAAAGAGTTTCCTGCAACTCAGGATTGTCAATTTTCGCAGCAAATTGTTCCTGGTTCAGATTAAATTCTGTCTGAACAGCTTTTCTGGTTTTTAAATTGCTGCCAATTTTATAAATAAATTTTTTTTCTGAAAATGGGGCTTTTTCAGGATAGAGCTTATCCAGGACTTTTGTCAGCAGTTTTTCATGGTTTGTCTTGATTTCGTAAAGGTAAACTTTATGCGGAATTCCGGCGATCACCACTTTCGTGGGTGTTATTTTCAATAACTGAAGTGAATTTAACCAAGACTGACTTGCATTTGCAGGTAATGAGCTTCGAACAGATTCTTTAAATTCCAGGGATTGTTTATGATTCAACTCCATATTTCCTAAATTTCAAATCCATTTGCTGTAGAAATTATCCCTGTTTTCATTTTATATTGAATAGAAATATTGAAGGGAATTTACCTGTCCAAGGTATGAAACCAGAGTAAAGCTGGCCTGAACAGTCTAATGTATACGAGAATAAAAGAGCAACAAAAAAGAATCACAGAAAGATGAACTATTTACTCATAAATAACTGAAAATACACATAAAAAAATTTCATTATTTTTGTCATTTTTATTATATATACAAAATCAAAGACTAAAAAAGTTGTTCAATTTTAGTAAT
>CAJXDX010000208.1 GCA_913052275.1 uncultured Pseudomonadota bacterium
TCAGAAATTGTCTCTGCAGACCATGATAGCTTAAGATTTTCCCCGGCTGGTGATTTTAAAAACGGATTTAAACTCCAATCAATACCATGCACAGCAAGTGCACCTGTAATTTTAGCTAATTCCTTTTGTTCAATTTCACGAGAAATTTGTTGAAGTACACTTTTAATGTTTCCCGTATTCCAGTGCATCAATGCTCGTATAGCAGTTTCAATAGCAATGTCTTCTTTCAGTTTGTCGGTTATCACATTTTTATCCACAATTTGAGATTCATCATATTGTTTAGAATGACGAGACAAATAACGTATTTTGATAGAATCTTCAGAGTTATTTGTTTTTTCACCTTCAAAACCTGATATCATATAAAATCTTTCTAAATCAACTGGTGATTGAAGGTCAGGCAGATTTTGATTTTCAAAAGTTTTGGTCGTTTGAGTTACATTTTGGGAATCTGCTTTTTTAACAGGAATTGATACAGGATTGAGCTGCAAATTCGGCACAACACCTATTCTGTGGATAGAATGTCCTGATGGAGTTAAATATTCTCCTACTGTTAGTTTTAATCCGTAACCTTTTTTCAAATCCCATACTGTCTGGACTGTCCCCTTGCCGAAACTTGGCTGTCCAATCACAATAGCCCTTTCATTTTGCTGCAGTGCTGCCGCAACAATTTCTGAAGCAGAAGCGCTGCCATGATTAATCAATACAATAATTGGTATTGTCAGATAATTCTCATTTGCAAATAATTGTTTAGAATAATGGGTTGTGGATTCCAAGGAACTTTTTGTACTTACAATTCGTTTCTTCCACTCTAAAAATAAATCGCTTACTTTTACTGCCTCTTCCAGCAGTCCTCCGGGATTATTCCTCAAATCAAGAATTAATCCTTCTGTATTTTTCAGATCACCTAACTTATTTTTAAGTTCTTGAGATGTTTCTATTTGGAAATTTTTGATTCGTGCGTACTTGACAGATTTTCCTTCACTACCCAATTCATATATTACGACACTTTCGACCTGGATTTGTTCGCGGTGCAATACAAACTGCAATGCCTTGGAGTGTCCTTTTCTTAAGACGCTTAAATTTACAGGACTACCAATTTCACCACGGAGTCGATGAAGAATTTCATCAAGCGTCATGTGCTCGGTTTTTTCTCCATCTACTTCAACAATTCTGTCAAGAGGGAGCATACCTGCTTTTGATGCAGGACTGCCATCCATTGGCGCAATCACTGTTAAATAACCGTCACGCATCCCCACAACCAGACCCACACCGGCAAAATGTCCACCAAGATTTATATTGAATTCATGAAAAATTTCCTTCGGCAATAAAACAGAATATTCATCCAGCTGGTGCAATATCCCATTTGCAAAAATCTGTTCTATTCTTGATTTAGTCAACTGCAGGTCCATCTGTAACAGGTGTTTCTTTAGTTTTTGCAACACAAGGTGTAAATCATATAGTTCCTGTAATTGCATAATTGACAGGACTGTTTTTTCATTCCCAACATTTACTTGCAGCGTCGGTATGCTGTCGCTTTGATGAAGATGAGTTTCTACCCAAACTTCAGGGACCATCCTTTCAAGTTCTGTCAATGCACCTTCAAGCAATAGTTCAGGCTCAAGTTTTTCTGAATCGATATAATCCAATTGCAGGTGCATCAGAACTTCTGCTACCAGAGTATGTTCTGATACAGCATCAGATGCCGGAACAGGATCTTCCAGGGAGTTACCTAAATAGCCGCACCCTTCTGTTAAAAGCGTTAGGAAAATTAAACAGCAAAAGAAAAGATTCGCTTTTGGTTTCATTAAGTATAAAAAAAATGTTTAAAGTTTTTTTCTGGAACGCAAAAAAATTAATCGTACTGATGATTCCAGCTTTTACTTGAAAGTGCAAAGTGTCTGTGGTATCTATCTCACCTCTCATTAATTACTATTTTGATTAAACTGCAGTTGAGTGAAATTAACTGATGAATATTGGCTCTCTACTCCCAAGACATGCACGTTACCGAGGGGAACATGATGCTTTTGTAATAGGCGAGCAGCGTCTGAATTTCCGGGAATTAAATTCCAGAGTAAATTTAGCAGCCAATGCTTTATTGGCTGCAGGCATTCGCAAAGGTGAAAAAATGGCTACAGTTTTACCTAATTGTGAAGAATTAATGCTGCTTTACTGGGCTGCAGCCAAAACAGGAATTGTGATTGTACCTTCCAGTCCATTATTGCAGGCTTCAGGATTGACTACGCTTCTCAACGATTCAGATACTGTGATTGTTTTTGCGGATGTCTCTTTCATAAAGATGATAGAAAAAATGCAGGATGAACTGCCTGAAATTAAAAAGGAGCATTGGATATTAGTTGGTGAAATTAAAGAGAGTTGCGGATTTACAAGATGGGTTGATTTTATTTCTGGTGTATCTGATGATGAACCGCCTGATGCAAATCTAGTTGATGATGATGTGTATAACATCATGTATTCCAGCGGGACAACCGGTGCTCCTAAAGGCATAGTACATACTCATTTTGTTCGTGCAAATTACTGTACACAATTCGCATCCTCCTGGCGCATGAGTCCGGAAAGCGTAGTTCTTCACGCAGGGGCAATTGTTTTTAACGGAGCAATGCTGGATTTGATGCCATGGATGTATTTGGGCGCTACTTATATTCTTCACCAGACATTTGATCCTGCAGAGGTTTTGAAGACTATTGATCAGGAGAAAGTAACACACATAGTAATGGTACCCTCACAAATTGTTGCATTACTCAATCATCCGGAATTTGATTCTGAAAAACTTAGTTCTCTGGAAATGCTGCAAAGTGTAGGAGCACCATTACTGCTGGAATACAAGCAAAAGCTTAATGAATATCTACCGGGAATTTTTTATGAACTATATGGTGTAACTGAGGGTTTTTTTTCAATTTTGGACAGAGATGATGCGGTAAGAAAGATTGGTTCAGTTGGATCAGTACCGGCGTTTATTGACATCAGGATTCTGCGTGAAAATGGGGAAGAATGTGGGTCAAATGAAGTTGGGGAAATTTGCGGAAGAAGTGCAATGATGATGCAGGGATATTACAATCGTCCGGATCTGACAGAAAAAACAATTGTAAATAATTGGTTACATTCCGGAGACTTAGGATATATGGACGATGACGGAT
>CAJXDX010000209.1 GCA_913052275.1 uncultured Pseudomonadota bacterium
GGTGTTCCGCTGGTTATGATTGCCGGTATCTGCTGGAGCACTTCAGGACTTATCTACAGGCTTATTGAGAATGCCTCTCCCTGGCAGGTGCTTTTCTACCGTTCACTGGCATTGTTTGTGATGCTGGCAATCTGGCTGGGAGTTAATTACCGCAAAAATTTCTCCATGATATTCTCAAACTCTATCGGAATTTCAGTGACTGGAGGGGTCTGCCTTGGTGCGGCTTTCACCACTTTCATACTGGCTCTTGAATATACTTCTGTTCCAAACGCAATGTTCATTCTTGCAGCAGCTCCGTTCATCACCGCATTGCTTGGAAGGATGATTCTGGGTGAAACGGTAACCGGTATTACCTGGCTTTGCATGATTGTGAGTGCAGTAGGACTTGGAGTCATGGTGGGAGAAGAAGTTTCTCTGGGCAAAGGCCTTGGTGAATTTTTTGCGCTGTGTGCTGCTCTGGGCTTTTCTTGCATGACAATTTCACTGCGCGCAAATCATACAAATGACCTGCTGCCCACTATTTTTCTTGCCAGCATAACTGCTACAATTTTTGCTTTTTTTATGATGATCATCAGGAGCGATGTGTTCATACTCCAAACCATGGACTGGATTTACAGCAGCGGAATGGGAATCTTCCAGATCGGGCTGGGCTTCCTGCTTTTTACTTCCGGAGCACGTCACCTGAAAGCTGTGGAACTGACACTGCTTTCTCTGACGGAAATCATTGCCGGACCACTTTTGGTTTGGGCATTCCTTGACGAAGCGCCGTCAAAAGCGGCACTCTCCGGCGGTGTGCTGATCCTGGGCGCAATAGTGGTTCTGGCGGTTTTGGGTTCAAATACTAAAGAGGAAAACAGCACAGTATTAGATTCCTCAGTTTAAATATGCTTTCTGAAAGAAAAATTGCATTATGAAAAAAATTCACTGGGGCATACTCAGCACAGCAAAGATAGGCCTTGAAAAAGTGATTCCTGCCATGCAGCAGGGAAAGCACTGTGAAATGACGGCAATAGCTTCAAGAACTCAGGCGAGTGCCCGGGAAGCCGCAAAACATCTTAAGATTCCCAAAGCATACGGTTCGTATGAGGAACTGCTGGACGATACCAGCATAGATGCGGTGTACATACCGCTGCCCAATCACATGCATGTTCCATGGACCATTAAAGCACTTGCTGCAGGCAAGCATGTGTTGTGTGAAAAGCCCATTGCCCTGACTGCTGCTGAGGCGAAAGAATTGCTGAAAGAAACACAAAAGTACCCCCATCTGAAAGTGATGGAAGCTTTCATGTACCGCCATCATCCTCAGTGGCTGCGGGCCCTTGAGCTGATTAATGAGGGAGGGATAGGTACTGTAAAAACTGTTCATTCTTTCTTTTCTTACTACAACGACGATCCTGAAAACATCCGCAACATGGCAGACATAGGCGGCGGAGGTCTGATGGATATAGGGTGCTATTGCATTTCTCTTGCACGATTAATCTTTGACACAGAGCCGCAAAGAGTTATGGGAAAGATCGAGTACGATCCTGAGTTTAAGACCGATCGGCACTGTTCAGGAATTATGGATTTTGGCCACGGAACTTCCACATTCACCTGTTCAACTCAACTTGTTCCATATCAGCGGGTAAATATCTTCGGCACCAAAGGCAGGATTGAGATCGAAATTCCGTTCAATGCCCCGACTGATCAGCCCTGCAGAATGCTGCTTCAGTGCAATGATAAGATTGAGGAAATTGAGCTGGAAATATGCAATCAGTACACATTACAGGGTGATCTTTTCTCACTTGCCGTACTCAACGATAAAAAGGTGCCAACCCCTCTCGAGGATGCAGTAGCAAACATGAAGGTACTTGAGGCCATAATACAAAGCGCTGATAAAGAAAGCTGGAGCATGCTTTAATCCAGAATGCATCCTGAATCATGAAGCGTAAAACTCTCGAGAATATGATTTACTTTTTGCTGATTTATTTACTGGCATGCGCCGTACTGTATTTACTGCAGAGAAAACTGATTTATTATCCCACCGGAAAAATTCCGCATAGTTTTCCCCAGCTGAAGCTGGTCAATCAAAATGAGACCATTGAAGTAATTGTGCTGAACGAGGGAAAGAATGAAGCCCTGCTCTATTTTGGCGGCAACGCGGAAGCAGTGATTTACAATGCTGAAGACTTTTTAACAGCATTTCCTCTGCACACAGTTTACCTGCTTAATTATCGGGGCTATGGAGAAAGCACCGGTCATCCTACAGAAAAGGGGATATTTTCTGATGCCCTTTTACTTTTCGACAAGGTTCAGGAGACACATCAAAAAATCTCGGTGATTGGACGCAGCCTGGGAAGCGGAGTTGCTGTATATCTGGCATCAAAGAGACCTCTGCATAAAATGGCGCTTATCACACCTTATGACAGCATCAAAAGTCTTGGACAGAACAAATTCATTATTTTCCCCGTATTCCTGCTGCTGAAGGACAAGTATGATTCACTGCGCAGGGTGAAGCATATTCAAGCACAAACAATCGCTCTTGTGGCGGAAAATGACGAAGTCATTCCCAAAAAGCATTCTCTTCGCCTGATCAATGAGTTTCCTCCGGAACAGATTACTGCAATAACCATTAACAATTCCGGACATAATGACATTTCATACAAAGAGGAGTATTATCAGCACCTGAAAGATTTTTTCAATTACTGATCATCGCTCAAGTGCCGAAATACAGAAATACATTTGCGGAATACTTTTCACTCAATCCGGACATGAAAATATTTACCAAATGCACTTAACTGTGTTTGGAAAATTCAGATACCTTAAACTAAACTGCTAAAGAATTTTACGATGGAAAAACAAATTGATTTTTATTTTGATCTTGTCAGCCCATATTCTTATATCGCTTCCATGCTGATAGACGATGTTGCCCGCCGAGGAAATGCGAAGGTAAGCTGGAAACCATTTCTGCTTGGAGGTGTTTTCAAAGCAGTCGGTACCACTGAAGCCCCGGGACTGCATCCTGCAAAAAAACCCTATTTGCTGAAGGACTTGCAGCGTCTTTCAGGGCATTTGAAGATTCCAATAAAGATGCCTCCTGATTTTCCTGTACGCACTGTGCTTGCCATGCGCACGCTGTGCGGTTTCAATGCAGATGAAATTCCGCAGGCGGCA
>CAJXDX010000210.1 GCA_913052275.1 uncultured Pseudomonadota bacterium
TAAAAACAGCGAACCTTGAGTTTCAAGAGACGCTGTTTCCGGTTCAGAAGGTTTTTCCACTAGCGGTGAGAATCTTGGTTTTATCAGAATCGGTATTGACTAAAGATATCCGTAAACACATCAATTCTAATTTCTTGCTATGATTGATGCATTCGTAAAAAGTCAAATTTGGGAAATACGTGCTTAATAATATCAACAAGTTACATTTAAAAAAATGCCAAAAAAGGACTTTTTACGAAACCATCATGATAAAAAAATATGACTAATTTAAACCTATAGGCTTAGTGAAAAACCAATTAGTTATTTTGTAATAGCACAAGTTAAGACAACATTTTCCATCAATTCCAAGGTGATCTTAAAATAAATCAATTATTACTTGAGCAGTTGTTTATTTGGGATACTATCATATTTAGCCGAAAATAAATAATCATAGTGGTGCTAAAGACTACCAGCGCATATTAATGTTTTTTATTCTGGTGTAACTGAGAAGTTCCTCAAAACATTCCTCCTGACCTATACCGCTAGCTTTCCATCCACCATAAGGAGCACCAAGATAGCGCCCGTTCGAATTTATCCAAATATACCCCGCTTCAACACGCTCTGATGTTTCCATTGCCTGTTTCATATTATTCGTGACTATCATTGCTGTAAGTCCATATTCGAGGCCATTAACTACTGACAAAAGATTATCGTAATCATTCCATCCGAAGACAGACATCACAGGTCCAAAAATTTCTTCCCTTGCAATCCGCATCTCAGGTTTTACATTGCTGAAGACAGTCGGCTGAATGAAAAAACCATTCGAAAGGAGTTCGTCCTTCGGAGAATCTCCTCCTGAAACCAAGGTTGCCCCCTCTTCCGCTGCTGAAGAGATAAAATCCATAATCTTATCATATTGGCGTTGTGAAACGACTGGGCCTACTTCGTTTCTCTCTATCCATGGTAAGCCAACCGGCAGCTTTTTAACCAAATTTTTCAATTCCTCAACTACTTCATTGTGAATATTCCGGTGAACAAATACACGTGAAGTTGAGCTACAAGACTGGCCTTGACGGTTCATGTTCATGCCTTTTACAGCAAAGGAAGCAGCTTCCTTAGGATCAACATCAGGAAAAATAATAATCGGATTTTTCCCCCCCAGTTCCAATGTAACATAAGTCAAGTCTTCGGATGCATCTTTTGCGATTGCTTTTCCAGTTGAAACAGAACCAACGACTCCCACGCGGCGCACATCAGGGTGGCGCACCATTGCCTGACCACATGCAGCATCGCCTGTCAGTACATTCACCACACCTGGCGGAAGGACTTCGTGACAGATTTCAGCAAACCGTAAACTTGATAAGGGTGCTTGTTCAGAGGCCTTGATTACAACAGTATTTCCTGCAGCAAGAGCTGCTGCAGATTTCTCTGCACAAAAACGGAGAGGATGATTAAATGGGTTGATCTTGGCCACAACTCCATAAGGTTCACGACGGGTAAAATTCAAATGACCAGGTTTTTCTGAAAATGTTTCACCTTTGATTTCAGCAATCAAACCGGCAAAATAACGTAAAGTATCTGCAGACCAATCAACATCTCCTTTCATTCCAGAAATAGTGTTACCTGAATCAAGACAATCCATCAAACCCAGTTCATCACGTTTGTCTTGTAATATTTCAGCTAGAGCATCTAGAAAACCAGCACGTTCCTTGATTGGCATTCTACTCCAATCATAGAATGCCTCCTTTGCTGCAATAACAGCCCGATTTACATCCTCTTCATCAGCTAAAGGTAATTCACCCAAATAATCCATATTTGCAGGATTGATACTTTCAAATGTTTTCCCTTTTACACTTTCCTCCCATTTTCCACCTATATAAAGTCCTTTTGGAGAAAAACCTAATTCTGGAGTTTTCATCTATTCATACTTTCTTCTTTTTTGAGCATAAGCAGCCTTACACTGTTTGACGTTTACAGCAGTGCTCAGTTGACTTTGAAGTGGCTTTCACACCACTGTGTTGTTCTCCAACTGAAATAATCACTTGTACAGTTATGAAAACTCATTCAATTGTTTCTCCAGACCAATCTTCAATTATCTTTACTATCTCCAAATGATCAGACTCATCTCCCAAGATATTTTTTGCAACCTGAATTATTTCTCGTGTAACCCTGAGCGACGGTGCGGGTATATTACTTTCCTGCAACATACCCATACAGGTATCCACATCTTTACATAACAAACCAAGGGAAAATCCATAGTCAAATCCTCTTGTCAAAACATGCTCGGGCATCCTTTGTTGAGTGACCCAAGACCGACCCGAGGAAGTACTAATTGCTTTAAGTGCAACATCAAGTGGAATGCCATATTTTTTCAATGCAATCAAACCTTCCGAAACACTACAGATATTTGCTGCAAGTAATGTATTGTTGACTGCTTTAACTGCATGACCTGCTCCGCTTGGACCTAGATGTACAATATTTTTTGCAAAGGAAGATATTATACTTTGAACTTCACCGAAAGCACTGTGGTCTCCACCAACCATAGCAGTAAGAGTACCAGCAGTTGCTCCTGCAGGCCCTCCTGAAACAGCACAGTCAAAAAATATAACGTCCTTTGACATGAGTTCTGAAGCTATTTTTTGAGACTCCCCAGGGTGCCCTGAAGTTGTATCTACCCAGTATTGAACTTTATTTAAAGTTCCTTCCTGTTGAAGCAAATTATTGACTACTTCGCTTACATGATGTGAGTTAGGAAGGCAGCTGAAAACTACTGCAGAGTTTTTCACAGCAGGTAATAAAGCGGAGGAGGTTACATTTTTATAACTTTCTTCTGCGTACTTCGAGGCCTCTGGGTCAAGATCATATGCAAGAGTCCTATACCCTGCACCACCAATTCGTCCACAAAGTTCACGCCCCATTTTACCAAGGCCAATAAAAGCACAAGTAATTGAATTCATAATATTTTCATTATCATTGAAAAATCACAATTATATTGTTACAACCAAATTAATCGATGATTTTTTCAGCAACAACTAATAGCTGTTCAAATGGTATGTACAGCTTTACAAAGGTTCGCCGCACTGGACTAAAGACTATCGTAGGGAATTGAGTAATTCCAGAACTTGTCACCAGGAAAAGTAATCTTCTCCTGTTTAAGACACACCATTCAAG
>CAJXDX010000211.1 GCA_913052275.1 uncultured Pseudomonadota bacterium
GGTTCAGTATGACCATCAGCAACGGCTTCCTTAATGATTTCATCGATCACGATCCCGTTTTCGGCATGCATGCAGATCCGCGTGCCGTTTTCTCCTGCCTGCCTGAATGCCCTGTAAAGTGTTCCGTCATCCACATACATCACTCCGGGATAAGCCATGAACAGTTTATAGGAAGTCACACCTTCATCGGCCAGTTTGCGCATCTCACCCAGCCGTGAATCAGGCATGTCCGTGATAATCACGTGGAATCCATAATCAATCAGAGCCTTTCCGTCTGCCTTAGCATGCCATGTATCCAGTCCCTGAAGAGTTGACTCTCCCTTGGTCTGAATTGCAAAATCAATTACGCAGGTTGTCCCTCCAAAAGCAGCGGCTCTTGGCCCGGATTCAAAATCATCAGCACTCATTGTACCACCAAAAGGGAAATCGAAATGCGTATGCGGGTCAATGCCTCCGGGGATCACATATTTTCCTTTGGCATCTATAACCTTGTCGGCATTCATCTGCAGATCTTTTCCGATAACAGAAATCTTTTCATCTTCAATAAAAATGTCTGCTTCATAATCATCAACTGCTGTAATAACTCTTCCGTTTTGAATCAATACGCTCATGGGTTCTCCTTAATTTTTCCAGTGTTAGAGAATAAAGAAATTACTTAATCATTATAATAAAAAGTTTTAATTAAAATTACTACAGGTTATGGAGGTTATTTGATCATTCAAACCTGCACCTGTTTTCAGTTTCATGTGTGAAAAGCATTAACCCCGCAGGGGCCATGCACATCATCTACAGGAAGTCTCCCCGCAAATTCTTCATGCTCGGGCACCCTTATTAATTCAAAATAAATTATCAAAAGTGATTTCATTTTTGTATTATTCCTTTGCGATGACTGATTTGAACAGCAATGATACCTGACATAATTATTACTACTGCAATTCCATCTTTTAATGATATTGGTTCAGCTAAAATTGCTGCAGCAATCAATACTCCGAAAAAAGGATTCAGAAAATGGAAAGCTGCAGATTTAGTTGCACCAATCCTCTTCACAAGCAAGAACCAGATCAGGGTTCCTAATACTCCCGGCATTAGGATTTGATATAAAAATGAAATTATGAAAATCACCGACCAATTTATTAACCATTTCTCAAACATAATTGTCAAAGGCAACAATATAATGAAACCAACAAACATTTGCAGACCTACAATCATCAAAAGGTTCTTGTTGCTTCTAAAAAAGTTTCCTAATAATAACGTTGCTCCTGCCAAAGCTAATAATGCGACAGAACATAACAAAACACCTAATAATTTTGTTTGATCACCTGTTCTATCTAGCATAATCAGCAGTACTCCCGCCATGCCCGCAACAAGACCGAGGACACCAATAATTCCGGGTTTCTCTACCAAAAAAGTCCATGAAATAGCAGCAACAACAAGAGGCAGCATGCTTGCGATAATTACTGCCATACTGGCATCTATCCACTGCAATGCAACAAAGTTAAGTCCGAGATTCAGGACGTTCTGACAAAATCCAAAAATTAATACTCCTGCCCACTCCTGTCTGGACAAATTAAAATTCTGTCCAAGCAATCGGGCTATTGCTATTCCCAGCATTCCTGAAATCAGAAACCTTAATGATAAAACCAGGAAAGGCGGTGCACTGGACATCAAGATTCTTGCCGACGTAAATGCACTGGACCAAATTATTGAAAATAAAATGCCCATAAATATGGATCTGAAGTCCATTGAAAGCATGATTTATTTTTCCCTTTTTAGTCTGATATTATTAATAATTTGTACAAAAAAACGTTGAAGATCTGCAACCTGCAGCAGGAGCTCTCGATAGTAGTCAAAAAGGGGACAGGGCTTACAATGAGAAGGATAATTCTGATAGCCAATACTTTGGTGTAGTGAAAATGGGAAATTTTGGGAACTTGTGTCAACTGCTGAAGGCTAGTTTCCTGCACCTGAAGCAGCAGGAACATCTCAGCAGCAGTGCCTTATTATTTCTTCATATATTACTGGTGACAGGATCAATTTGATGTATTCATGGAACATGTCGTTCTTCAAAAGCTTCAGTTAAGGATCTGCCCTACAGAGGAATCAATTTCAATACCTGCAACCCACTGACCTTGAAAATTAAATTCCATATCCGCCATCTGCTCGAAGAACCACTTAGGATCGTCTCCTTCAAGGTGGACTTTGTGCGCATCCTGGTCCTTGAACACCTGGGTGTATAGAAAAACATTCGTCTGTTCCACACTCCTGCAAACAAGAAATTGTTCCATTCCACTTTGATTTTCAAGACATCTGTAACGGTAATCATTGATTAAGATTTCAATTTGTTCGAGGTCTCCCTCAACTATTGCCGTAACATGTACCACGTAACTCATTTTTCCTCCGGTTTATTCATATTCCGCCAAAACCGCAATTGTTATCATTCGTAAAAATTTCAGGGAATATGAAACGACTTTATATTCTGCTTGTGACGGTTTGTTTTCTAAATCAGCTTAATGTAAAACGAAAATCCCGCACACACCCAATATTATAATAATTATGGAAACAGCCAAATAACCCCCAAGTTGTTTCCTTGTATTGTTAAGTTTATCTACTTCCTTATTTTTTGAATCTAATTCATCCTCAAGGTCTTTAATCACTTCTTCTAATTCATTACAATAACGCCTTTTTTCCTTATCATTCGTTAAGTTGTTCCATTCTACCCACACCCTGTCCAGTTTTGACTCTCTTTTTGGAAATTCAAAATCTGTATCCTTCAACATGTAACCTCCATTCCGAGTTATTAATAACTCAAAAGCAACATCAGCATTTAAATCGGGTTTATGGGGGAATGTTAGTGGAAGGGAGTGAATATTCTTCCAATGAAACGAGGTTATAACTCCCCTTATTTTTAACTCCCTTCCGAAATTCTAATCATTAAAATTCTTTGTAGGGTATTTTTTGTGGACAGAGTATCAAATCATTTACCAAATTTTTTGATATGGAGACAGTACCTGATAAATTAGCATTGCTGATAGGAATACACCACCAATTATAATTAAGAATTTTTTGAAACTCATTTTAAAACTCATTTTACCTCCAATTTATTCAAATTCTGGTGAAAGCTCACCGTCTTAATTTTCTGTCCTG
>CAJXDX010000212.1 GCA_913052275.1 uncultured Pseudomonadota bacterium
GACGTGAACCGCCCCCTGCAGCAACCGTTTTTATGTGCATTTGGGGAGCCTGAATGCGTACTCCCGCAGTTTCTGTTTCATGTACTAACTCATAGTCGTCCCCATAACGGGAAACATCTGTAGAGGTACCACCCATATCAAAACCAATGACAGGCTGTCTCAACTCGGTTGTCATGGCATATCCTACAACACCTCCTGCAGGTCCTGACAGAATGGCATTGCTACCCTTAAAATTCTCAGAATCAGTCAGGCCTCCATCAGACTGCATGAAAAGCAATTGTGTGTTTTCAAGGTTGTCGGAAAATCCGGACCGGAAACTGTCGAGGTAATTCCGGATATGCGGCGTAAGGTAAGCGTCAACAGTTGTGGTATCTCCACGAGCAACCATTTTGACCATAGGCATTACTTCATGTGAAAGTGAAATCTGATTAAAACCTATATCACGGGCAATTTCTCCTATCTGAAGCTCATGTTCCTTAAATGCGTAAGAGTGCAAAAATACTACTGCTACCGCTCTAATTCCTTTTTTATAAATATTTTTAAGTTGGCTTCTTACCTCATTTAAATTCGGTTTCGTCAATACTTCAAATTTTTCTCCCGTAGTGCCTTCAACAATTTCTGGTGCAGACTTATTTCTTTCTGATGAAGCTTTTTTTAGGATGCGTACCCGCTCATCAACTTCAATCACTTCCTCATAAAGCAATTCCAGTTTGTGGATTTCCAGATCAAATATTTTGGGACGGCTTTGATTACCGATCTGTAGCAGATCACGGAATCCTTTAGTTGTTACCAGCACAGTTTTCTCGCCTTTTCTTTCCAGCAGCGCGTTTGTGGCAACAGTTGTACCCATGCGAATCCACTCAATATTTTCTGCAGAAAAAGAGGTAGTTCCGCTGACGCTTTCTTTGGGGAAGGACTTTCCGGTTACGGACTCCATGATGCGGCGAATGCCCTCGCGCGGTGCGTCAGCATAATTCTGGGGGTCTTCTGAAAGCAGTTTGACCACCCGAAATCCAGGCTCTCCCGGAACTTCGGCGTAAACATCGGTGAAAGTTCCGCCACGGTCAATGGAAAAACGGAATGAGGTGTCTGCCATTTTGTGATAAATTTCAGTCATTCACCTTCAAGGTTTTTCATTGAATCACGAATAAATTCCAGCTGTGTTAAAAGTGTTTGTTGATCCTCTCTGGAAATGTTCTTCCAGTTTTCAGCAATTTTAGCCTGGGTTTCCCTGAGTTTTACCTCGGTAATGGAAGAGTCAGAGGATTCGAGAATGGTAACGGTGGGCTGCAATTGGCTCAGTTGTGCATTTTTTTCACGATTTAAAATCTCGTGATAATTCCAGCCGAACAAAGTAGAAATCCTTTTCAGCAATTCGGGATCAGGTACTGCATCTCCTGACTCAATCTGCTGGTAATATTCAGGATTAATTTGCAGAAGGAGTGACATACCTTCCACATTTTGATCAGCCTCAACTCTTGCCTGCTTAATTTGTTCATGCAGTGAGACTCCCGGTGAAGACTCTGGAATTTCAGGAATTTCCACCTTTGGAAATCTTGCCTGAATTTCTCTGGCAGGCAGTGGAGGCTGCCTTGTGCCAAGAATATGTGTACTCTGGGTTTTAATTTTTTGCTGAATTTGCTTGTAATTCCAACCAAACAGGGAACATAACTTGCGAAGTAAATTATCAGGAGGAACCAAGCCTGCTTCAATTTCTTCGTAATAATCCGCAGACACCCCCAGCAATGTGGCAATCCCTTTTGTATCCTGCCTGGCAGTATTTCTAGCCTCTCGCACCATTCCGGCAAGGGGTGTTGCTGCAATACCATCTGCTGTACCTTTCCCTGAGACCTGCTGCTTGTTCTCATGGTTCTTCTCCTTTGGCTTTGAATTAGGAGTATTATCGGCAAGCCTTTTGATATCCTTGTAATTCCATTCAAAGAGCGAACAGAGACGCTGCAGGATTTCATCCGGAGGGATCCAGTCCTCTTCCAATCGTGCAAATTCTTCAGGTTCCATCTGCATCAGCAAAGCAAGGCCTTCGATGCTTTGACCAATGTCTTCGCGGAATTCACGAATCTTTTGATTAAGTTCAGACATTATCTACAAAAGAAGTGGCTTTTGATTAAAATGAGCACATGTCAACAACTAACGACCCTTAACGTCAAGAACATTTGAATGCCTTTTCAAGGATCTTAAAATTAAATATGCAGCAAGTGTAGTCCAGAACAGAACATTCCACAAAGGAACAACATAAAGCTTCTGAACAACCAAATAATTGCCGATCAAATCCAGAACAGTAAAAGAAAAAATGAGCGCAAACAGGCTGGAATACTCTCTTCTCAAAATGTTTATAAAAGAGAACTTCAGCTCAGGACTGTCCCATTTGGAAAAATCGGGAAAGAATCCTGGAGTTATTTCAGACCAATTCTCGAAATCTTCACCGAACTTGCTCCTAAGAAAGTCCTCTTCTGCTGCCATGATTCGTTCGTAATAGAGGGCAAATGTCAGAGTGTAGATCATAGGCAGCCACCATACAAACGGAAAGAGAGATACTCCAAGCCCCATAATATAATTACCCAGGTAAAGAGGATGCCTCACTACAGAATACCAGCCAGTGGTATTCAGGACTTCCGCAATCTGCTCCCTGGTGTTTCTACCGGACGTATTTTGTGGTGTATGACCAACAACAAGTATCCTGAAAAATAAGCCAAGCAGTCCTACAACCAGGCTGAATATTCCCCAGGTAGTTGTCATTTCCCTGTTCCCTCCTACATATTCATACTCTGCCATTGCAGGAATGAAAATGATTATCAGGATAATGGGGAAATAACTTCTCCATCGAAAAAGCCAATATCCTGTTGATACAATATTTTTTTCAAGTTTCATTCAAAGATTTATACAGGAATCCAATTTTTAAAAATTTTAATTGTGATCAACTCAGTATCCCTAATTTATCATTCTATCGTGACGACTAAAAATTTTTCATGCAGGAATCATTACAAAATTAACATTTGCTCAAAATATTCTAACAGAAAATCTTTTATTCACTCCGTTCAATTTGACAAATTTTATCCCAAGGTAAAAGGCATAATTCCT
>CAJXDX010000213.1 GCA_913052275.1 uncultured Pseudomonadota bacterium
AAGCATTAAAAATTAAATTAGATTCAGGGCCTGTTCACTGCACACTTATTTCAGACCTGCAAAATACTGAAAGAAATCCCGAACAGGCAAACTGCCTGCTGAAAAAAGAAAATCTCAGCATCTGGCTTGTTAGCCGAGGATGGGCACTTACAAGCAAAGAAACGGAAGAATTTCTTTCAAACCAGGAAAACCTTGCAAGGGATAATAATGCAGGTATCTGGCGGGACGGTTTTATTCCACCGGATTTATGGCGTACCAGTTTTAAAAAAGATTCTAAACACTGTAATGTCTGCAGTGTCAGGCGCCAAAGTTTCCTGCGCAAAACTCCAAAACAAAAATCACCCTGAAAAAAAAATTTAGATCAAACACCTTTAGGTCAAAACATTCACCAGAAGGAATAACTGATAATAACTTTTGAACAAAATAATATTACAAAAAAAAATCTTGATCATCTGCCGATAATTACAAAAAAAGAACTTGAAACAATTTATATTTACGGTAGAGTCTGCACTTTTTCCCTTCATTAACCAGGATTTCTAGTTTTCCTGGTAATTTTCTTAATCTCAAATTGGAGTCAGCATATGAGTAACTGGAACGTTAAAGGTACCTACTTGGAAGCATGTAATTGCGAAGCAATTTGTACTTGTACTGTCTTCTCACCGCCTACTGAGGGTCATTGTATTGTAATACTTGGCTGGAAAGTCGACGAAGGCAGTTTTGACGGTGCAGATCTTGGAGGATTAAATACAGCCATTCTTGCTACTGCGCCAGGCAACATGAAAGATGGCGGATGGAAAGTGGCACTTTACACTGATTCAAGAGCAAATGAAGACCAGAATAATGCCCTAATGGGTATTTTCTCTGGTGAGGCTGGAGGACATATGGCAAATTTAGCTCCATTGATTGGCGAGGTAATGGGTGCCCGTCAGGCCGATATAAACTTTGATATAAATGGGGAAAAAATGAGTTTGACCGTTGATGGTATGGGTGAAGCTGAGTTAGAACCTATTTTAGGCCAAAACGATGGTCCTGTGACATTATCAGGACATCCCCTTGCTGCTTCACCTGGTTATCCCGCAAGAATTGGACGATCAAACAAGCTGGAAATTAATGACTATGGCATTCAGCTTAGTATAAGCGGGAAAGCCGGAATGTCTGCACCATTTGCTTATCAAAGTGAATAACCGTGAATTAGGTTTTACAAGTCTGGTAAAGACTGAATCAGTTACCTTCAACCTGCTGGTATTGACATCACTGGCAGGATGGATCTTCCTTGCATGGGCAGCATTGGACATGACGAACCCCCTGGCCATGCTGATGATGCCCATGACTTCCGTATGGTCAGCAGCAAACATAATTGCTGTTTTCATCATGTGGTCATTAATGATGATGGCCATGATGCTTCCTTCTGCCGCTCCAATGATCTTAACTTTTGCAGGTCTGAACCGCCAGAATAGAGTAAAGTTCAGTACAATCTCATTTACTGGAGCATATCTTGTGATATGGGTTATTTTCAGCACCGGTGCAGTCTTCATCCATTGGCTTTTACAGCATACCGGCTTGATGTCAGCAAAAATGGTCAGCAGTTCCGTACTGTTATCAGGCATTCTTTTGATAACAGTTGGTGTGCTGCAGTTCTCTCCTCTGAAAAGCACTTGCCTTAAACATTGCCGCTCTCCAATTGGATTTTTAATGACCGATTGGCGAAAAGGCATTAAAGGCGCCTGGATAATGGGATTCAGGCACGGATGGTATTGTCTTGGATGCTGTTATGCCTTGATGCTTTTGCTGTTTGTAGGAGGAGTAATGAATTTAGCCTGGGTTGCCGCCCTGACACTTGCTGTAGCAATTGAGAAAATGCTTCCTCGCGGAGAGCGCATTGCACAGTTCCTGGGAGCAGGATTGATTTTAGCAGGTGTGCTTAAAATTGCCTTGAATTAAAAATTTGAAGACATCCCCAGTTTTTTAAGCTGAAGGTAAAATCATTAAAAAATCCTTTAAATTTAACTCTCCACCCTACCCGTCAAAAGATGGCGAGGCAGCACCTGCTGTCTTTGTCGGTACACGAAACAGTGCTCCTGCCATCGGATATTCATTCATATCCAGGTTACGTGCGGCGGTAGTGATATATAGTGTGCTCAAATCCTGTCCCCCGAAGGCACAGCTTGTTACCTGCGGTACCGGAAGATCTATGCGACCGATACGCTTTCCATCCGGACTGAAACATGTGACCCTTGCTCCGCCCCAGTGTGCAAGCCAAACTCTGTTCTCGATGTCCACTGTCAGGCCGTCTGGGAAACCTTCTTCTTCCTGATCCAGTTGAACAAATTCCCTGCGGTTTGTAAGTGTACCAGTGCTATCCTTGTCAAATGCCCAGACTGTTGACCCAAAAGTATCAACATGATATAGCGTTTTATCATCCAGACTAATTGCAGGTCCATTAGGACAGATGTATGGACCGTCCCACATTGTGAAACTCAGGTCCGGATCAATCCGGTAAAGCCAGCCTGTAGCTTGAGATTCAGGATCATGTGATCGCCCTGCCCAGATCCTGCCCCTGATGTCGCATTTGGCATCGTTAAAGCGGTTTTCCTTCTCATCCGGATCAGGAACCATCGCAAATTCACTTTTTCCGGAATTGGGATCAAGGAAAAACATACCCGTTTCACAGCCTGCTGCAAAACCACTCTTGTTACGACGTGGCAGAATCCAGCCGGTTTTTTCTTCAAGAGGCCAGCTTTGGCTTGAGCTGTTTTCTTCTCGAAAACAATGTAGCTTTTGTCCGTCAATGTCCACGAAATACAATGACTGTTCGGACTCAATCCATACCGGACCTTCGCCGCAAGTAGCCTGTATCTCCCAGACACACTCCAGTTCTCCCACTAAGTCAAAATTATTCATCGAAACCCGGATTCGTTACAGATAAATCCATTGATTTAACAGCATGCTGTTCTGAAATCGTGATTTACCCGGATTATTTAAAAACTTAAAACAAAGCTGAAACTTTTAACTTCATTTCGGCAAACACTGATTCAAATACAACTACTATAACAAATTTCTAACTCTCAGCAACAGCAACCAGAACTTTTC